>CADBLV010000188.1 GCA_902795555.1 uncultured Eubacteriales bacterium
ATCTGAATGCCGAAAGCACTTCCGTCCCCGTAATAAGCTTCAATCTGCTCCGCCCGGTATCCCAGGCAAAACAGGAACCGCCGGAATCCGGCCTCCTTCATGATTTCCAACTGATAGGAAAAGAAAGGCTTTCCGTGGATGTCCATCAGCGGCTTGGGACAGTTTCGGGTATAATCTCCCAGCCTGGTTCCCAGCCCGCCCATCAGCACGACCACCTGGGTCTTTTCGCATAAGAATTCCATCGTCAGGCCACCACCCGGGTTCCCTGCGGATCAAACCGGAACCGCACCTCCGTCAGCCCGGCCTTCCGCATCGCCTCCCGCAGGCGAACTTTGTCCTTGCAGTAGAACATCAGGAATCCGCCGCCGCCCGCGCCGATCAGTTTTCCGCCTAAGGCGCCGTTCTTCAGCGCGTATTCGTACCATTCGTCAATCTGCGGATTGCTCATCCCGCCGGATCGCTTTTTCTTATATTGCCAGTGGACGTTCATAATCTCCGCGAAGGTTTCCAGCTTCCCGTTTTCCAGCGCGTCCTTGATGTCATATCCCATCTGTTTCACATGATGGAGGTTATTGATCATCTCCTGATTGTTTTCCTTGCTCTTCTGATCCTGCTCCACCAGAATTTTGGATGCGGAATGGCTGTATCCGGTAAAGAACATCGCCAGATTGTCTTCCAGATTGTAAAAGTGCTCATTCCCGATCCGCAGCGGCTCGACCCACACATATCCGTCCTTCTGAAAGGTCATGCAGGTCAGCCCGCCGTAGGCGGAAATATATTGATCCTGTTTCCCGATGTGCTCCCCCAGCTTCTCAATCTCAATCGTGCAGGCTTCTTCCGCCAGCGTCCGGGTACTGACGATATCGCTCTTATACACATGCAGCGCCTTCAGCAGGGCCGTGGTAAAGCTCCCGAAGGAGCCCAGCCCCGTCCCCGCGGGAATGTCCGCCAGAGAGCTGATCTCAATCCAGGGCTCTTTGATGTCCCTCAGTTTGAGGGCTTCGCGGAAAATGGGGTGCTTCACCTCATCCACGCTTTTCACGTGCTCAACCTGGGAATACTTCAGCCATAATTCCTTCACGAAATTATCGTTCAGCGTAATATAGACATATTTGTCAATCGCCGCGGAAATCAGAAATCCTTCATGTTCCGAATAATAGGAGGACAGATCCGTTCCCCCGCCTCCGATGGAAATGCGCAAAGGGCTTTTGGTGATAATCATGCGTTGTTCCTCATCTTTCCGTAAATGGTGTCCACAACCCGCAGGGCCTCATAAGCGTCTGAAATATCCCCCATGGGGAGCTTCCCGTTTGTTTCAATGGCGTGAATCATTTCCTGAAATTCCCGTTCCCAGGAATTGTCTCCCCGGGGATATTCAAAAATCGTGGTCTCCGGCGGCCCCATCTGCGGAAGCATCTGATAATAGCTCAGCCGTTCTGTTCCGTAGCTTCCTCCGAGCCCGTCAATCGCCAGTTTCGCGTTTTTACAATAGATCTCAAATGAGAACATATTCTTCCATTCGGTGCAGCTGACCTGGGGCCACGCGGCGCGCCCGTCCTCTTTCCGGAGGGCGATAAAGCCGTTGTCCTCCACGGGCATATCCCAGAAATACCGTCCCGTGAAACCATCGACGGTCGCAAAATCCCCCATAAACCATCTTGAAAGATCAATCATGTGCACGCCCTGGTCAATCAGTTCCCCGCCGCCGGACAGGGAAGGATCGGCCCGCCATTCCCGGTCATATCCGACCCGGCCGCCATGGCCGTATCGTCCCCGGATAAACATAACCGGTCCAATCCGCTCCGGATTTTGGTCCATCAGCTCTTTTGCCTTCAGCAGTGCCGGATGATACCGGTGGTTGAACCCGACCTTCACCAGGACGCCGTTCTCCTTCGCCGCCTGAATAACCGGCAGCAATTCCTCCGCGCTGCGGGCCGCCGGCTTCTCCACAATCACATGCTTGCCGTGAGAAACAGCGAATAAAGTGATCGGCGCCAGATCCCTGACCACCGTCGCCACCACGATGATCTCCGCTCCGCTGTGCAGGATGAAATCCTGATAGTTGTCTGAAATACAGAGATCCTCGCCCTTGATCTTCCCGGCCAGAGCCTTCGCCGCGTCCAGCCGCACGTCACATACGCCGACAACCTGATGCGGCATATGCACCGCGGCCGCCCGCTTTCCGCCGATCAGTCCGCATCCGATAATTCCGACTTTCATTTTCGCGCCTCCAGTAACCAGGGATTGTCCAGCAGATAATCCACCGTATGTTCAACCGCCTGCCGAATCGTCAGCTCCGTCCGCCATCCGAGGGACCGGATTTTTCCGGTGTCCAGATAGATAAAGGGGCTGTCGCCCACCCAGCCCCGCTTTCCGCCTGTAAAGGAGAAAGCCGGCTTCAGGCCCATCCGCTCCGCGATCCAGCCTGCGGAATCCCTCACTTCGCAGTACTCGTCCGTCCCCAGATTATAGATATTCACG
>CADBLV010000189.1 GCA_902795555.1 uncultured Eubacteriales bacterium
CACCGCGGGCACGGGGGTAGCCAGGGTTTCCATATAGGCGTCGCTCTGCGCAATGGGCAGCCGGGTGTTGACAAATTCTGCCTTCACATAGCATTCCTGGCCGTTCCAGAGAATGTGCAGCCACTCTTCGCCCTTGTCGTTCAGCTCCTGCTCGATCATGTAAACATAGGTGCCGGTGTTCACATCCTTCACAAGGCCGGTGCTCTTGTCAGGCCCCTTCCGCAGGTTCACATGAGCGTTGGTAACGCCGAAACGGTTAATCAGTTCACCCGTCACGACTTCCGGCGCGGGTTCAGATTCATTTTTCTGGGCAGGCGCTTCCGTGGGAGCCTCTGTGGGGGTCGCCTCCCTGGTGAGTAAAACCTCCTCCGTGGGGGTCTCCTCTGCGGGAGCCTTCTTCTCGAGGAGTATCGGCTCCTCTGTGGGGGTCGGCTCTTCGGTGGCCACCGGCGCCGGGCTGGCCGTCACCTCCGGCACGGCCGTCGGCAGCCCTTCCATATAGGCGTCGCTCAGCGCCAGAGGCAGCCGGGTGTTGACATACTCTGCCTTCACATAGCATTCCTGGCCGTTCCAGAAAATATGAAGCCATTCTTCGCCCTTGTCATTCAGCACCTGCTCGATCATGTAGACATAGGTGCCGCTGTTCACCGCCTTCACAAGGTTGGTGCCCTTGTCCGGCCCCTTCCGCAGGTTCACGTTCGTCGTGGTAACGCCGAAGCGGTTGATCAGTTCTCCCGTCACGACTTCCGGCGCGGGTTCCAGAATCGGTTCCGGCGTGACCGTAGGCGCTTCGGTGGGCGCCTCGGTAATCATCACGATCGGCTCCTCCGTCGGCGTCGCCGCGGGCGCGTCTGTAATCACGATCGGCGCTTCGGTAACGATCACAATCGGCGCCTCCGTCGGCGTGGCCGCGGGCGCTTCCGTGATCACGATCGGCGCCTCCGTCGGTGCCTCAGTCGGAACCGCCGTGGGTTCAGCCGTCGGCTCCGCCGTCGGTTCAGGTGTGGGTTCCGGAGTCGGTTCCGGCGTCGGTTCCGGGGTGGGTTCCGGCGTCGGTTCGGGCGTCGGCTCCTCGGTGGGTTCCGGCGTCGGTTCGGGCGTCGGCTCCTCCGTGGGTTCGGGTTCCGGCGTCTGCACGACCGCGGCCGCCGCGTCCGTCTCGGTCGAAATATACAGATCCGCCCGGTCAGCCGTTTCGCCGTCCGGGGTATAGAAGGTCACCGTAATCCGGTTTCCTTCCGTTCCGATGGTCCCCGCGTCCGTCACGGGAATCTGGCTCAGATCTGTTCCGACGGCGCCGCCCGCCGTCAGATCGCAAACATAATCAGGATGCAGCTCCCAAACCATCTCGAAGGAGAGGGAGTTCAAATCCACCCCCGCGGGAACCTGAATCCAGTAGCTCTTCTCCGCTCCCGGAACCAGGCCGGCGTAGGCATACTGTTCCTGGCCTTCGGCGTCCGTCCATTTCACCCGCATCTGCGGGATGAAGGGATCTTCAGCCAGGGCTGCTCCGCCCAGGGTCAGCAGCATGATCGCCGCCGTCATGGCCGCGATCCACCGTCTCCATCCTGTCAAGCGATTCCGATTCATAACGATGATCCTCCTCGAATCATGATTGGTACATACAAGATATTGTACCCTTCCCCCGGCTGAATTGTCAACATCCGGATAGCAGGACTTCCGATGTTTTCCGTCGAATCTTATGGTTCGCGGGCGGAAAGCGGATTCGTGCCCTGTCGCGGTTCCGGAATCGGCCCCGCTCATGGAATCAGCCCGGTCATCAAAGAAAACGAAGAAACGGCCTCTGCCGTTCCCGAAAGGTCAGAAAATGTTTGCTCGCCTGCTTCAGTCCCTGTCCCTGGAAAGTGCCGACGCCGCTCCCGGCGCCCGGGCTTATTTTTCCCGCCTGCCGGATCTGGAAACCCCTGATCTGATCCTCCGCCGGGCCCGGCGTCAGGATGTGGTGGACATCTTTTCCTATGCCTCCGATCCGGAGGTCGCCCGCTATGTCCTCTGGGATCCCCATGCCACCATCTCGGAAACCTATGACTATCTTCGCTATCTGCGGAAAACCTATCGGGAAGGCCTTCCCTCCAGCTGGGTTCTGGAGTATAAGGAATTGGGCAGGGTCATCGGCTCCATGGGCTTTGTCTGGTTTTCGCCGGTAAACCGCTCCGCGGAGCTGGGCTACAGCCTGGCCCGTCCTTTCTGGAATCAGGGGCTGGCCACGCAGGCCCTTTCCGCCGTGGTCCGCTCCGCCTTCGAGAATCTTCCGCTCAATCGTCTGGAGGCGCAGCATGATGTGCGCAACCCCGCCAGCGGCCGGGTTCTGGAAAAATGCGGGTTTTCCCGGGAAGGCGTGCTGCGGGGGCGGGTTTGCGTCAAAGGGGAAATGGCCGACACGGTCCTCTGGTCCCTCCTGCGTTCGGATCCGCGGTAAAAATCTTGAACAATCCCCATTTTGGTGTATAATATCATGGGTTTCCGCGAAAAAGCGCGGACGTGAAGGGAGGGCGTGAAATGAACGATTACAGCGGCAGGCACGCCTCCTCCCAGCCCTGGGCCATCGCCTCCCACAGCAGCGGTCGCGGCCGCCATCAGGTCAGGAACCGCCGGCGTCGCCGCCTGGCGATCCTCGGCGTCGTGGTGCTTTTGCTTCTCCTGGCCTATCCCTTTGCGGAGGCCCGCTTTCCGCGGACGGAAAAGGTGCTGCTCAGGGCGGAAGATCTCTCCGCCGATGCAAATCATCTGCATATCGTTTTCGTCTCGGACATCCATTACGGATTCTGGTTTTCGGATACGGATCTGAACAACCTCATCAACACGATCAACAGCCTGAAGCCGGACATCGTTCTTTTCGGCGGAGGCTATGGGGCGGACAATCTGTCGGCCCTCACCTTTTTCCGGAAGCTCCCGGGGATTCACGCCCGCTATGCGATCTACGGCGTCGTCGGCGACAGCGACCGGGGTGAAACGGATTATGAGCTGGAGCATCTGACCGATGCCATGCGCAATGCCGGGGTCATCCCCCTCGTCAATGAGGTCGCCACCGTGCGGGTGGGAAATGCTTCGCTCCGAATCGCGGGCCTGGACGATCCCGTCCGCGGCTCGCCCGACATCAAAGGGGTTTCCGCCAAAGTCAGCGCGGAGGAGTATGTCGTTCTCCTCGCCCACAGCCCCTCCGTCGTGCCCGATGCACATCTGGCGACTGATCAGAACGGCCGGATCGGCTGGTTCGATCTGGGGCTCTTCGGGCATACCCACGGCGGACAGATGCTGTTTTTCTCCGACTGGCTGGGCTTCGGGGACGATGTCCCGGATCGCTATCGCAGCGGATGGCTCACGGAAAACCGGGCCAATATTCTGGTTTCCCGCGGCGTGGGAACGAAGACGATTCCCGCCCGCCTGTTCTGCTCCCCGCAGATCCACCTGATTGAGCTCACCACGAATTAATCCCCCATAAATAATGAGGAAACATGCGATGGAAGAAAGCGAACGCGTCGTCCTGTCAGATGTCACATATCGTTATGAGGAAGAGGGCAAGCCGGCCCTCGACGGGGTCAGCGCCGTGGTCCATCCCGGCGAATTTGTCGCGATTCTCGGCCATAACGGATCGGGAAAAAGTACCCTCGCGAAGCTGATCAATGCGCTTTATCTGCCGGCGGAGGGCCGTGTTGTCGTCTGCGGATATGACACGGCGAAGGAAGAATATGTCTGGGAAATCCGTCGCCGCGCCGGCATGATTTTCCAGAATCCGGATAATCAGATCGTGGCCACGGTGGTCCGGGAGGATGTGGCCTTCGGTCTGGAAAATCTGGGCGTCCCCCAGGAGGAAATGCTCTCCCGAATCGAAAGCGCCCTGGCCACGGTGCGCATGAATCAGTTTGCGGATGTCGCGCCGCATACGCTCTCCGGCGGCCAGAAGCAGCGGGTGGCCATCGCCGGCATCCTCGCCATGGAGCCTGATGTGCTCATCGCCGATGAGGCCACGGCCATGCTCGATCCCTCCGGCCGGAAGGAAGTGCTGGAAACGGTCCGGCGGCTGAATCGGCAGAAAGGCATCACCGTGGTCTGGATCACGCATTTCATGGAGGAAGCCGCCCAGGCCGACCGGATCCTGGTGGTCACGGAGGGCCGGGTGCAGGCGGAAGGAACCCCCGCCGAGGTGTTCGACCGCGTGGAAGATCTGCGAAAGATGCATCTGGATGTGCCGCATATGGCAGCCCTGGCCAACAGCCTGCGGGCGGAAGGCATGCCCCTGGCCCCGGGCATTCTGACGGTTGATGATATGATGCGGGAGGTGACCAGGCTGTGTCCGTTGAAGTCCGCCACCTGACCCATGTTTATGCGCCGGACAGCGCCCTGAAAACCGTCGCCCTCCGGGATGTGTCCTTCCGCATTGAGGATGGGGAATTCGTCGGCATCGTCGGTCGGACCGGCTCCGGAAAAAGCAGCCTCGTTCAGCATCTGAACGGGCTCCTGAAGCCGACCGAAGGCCAGGTGCTGATCGATGGGGAGGATCTGAATGCCGAAAAGACGGATCGCCGGGCGATTCGTCAGAAAATCGGGCTCGTTTTTCAGTATCCGGAATATCAGCGCTTTGAGGAAACCGTGGAAAAGGATATCGGCTTCGGCCCGCGAAATCAGAAGCTGAGCCCGCAGGAAGTGGCCGATCGGGTGTCCTATGCCATGGCCTGTGTCCATCTGAATCAGGCGGAAATCGGTCCCAAAAGCCCCTTCGAGCTTTCCGGAGGCCAGATGCGCCGGGTCGCCATTGCCGGCGTCCTGGCCATGAAGCCCTCCGTCCTGATTCTGGATGAGCCCACAGCGGGGCTGGATCCCATGGGCCGGGACAGCATCCTTTCCATGCTCGAGGAATTGCACACCCGCGATCATATCACGGTCATCATGGTCTCCCACAGCATGGATGATATGGCCCGCCTGGCTTCCCGGCTGCTGGTCTTCTCCGATGGACAGCTCATCGCCGATGGAACGCCCCGGGAGATTTTCACCCATGAAAGCCTGATGTCCTCCGCCGGGCTGGATGTGCCGGAGGCGGCAAAGCTTTGCGCGCGCCTGCGCAAAGAGGGCTATCCCCTCCCCGCGGATCTTTATCGCCCGGAAGAGCTGAGGGAGCATCTTCTGCGCCTCTGGAAGGAGGGATCCGGATGCTGACGAACATCACCCTCGGGCAGTATTATCCTGTCGACAGCCCCATTCACCGCCTGGATCCCCGAATCAAGCTGATCCTGTCGGTCGTGCTGATCGTGGCCGTTTTCCTCGCCCAGGGATTTTTCGGCTATGTCCTCCTCCTGGCTTATATTCTGCTCACCGCCAAACTGGCCAATGTGCCTTTCCGCATGCTGTTTCGGGGCCTGAAGCCCCTCAAATGGATCCTGATCATCACCTTTCTCTTAAATCTGCTTCTCACCCCCGGGGACACGGTCTGGCTGTCCTTCTGGATCATCCGGATCACGAAGGAAGCCTTCCTCCAGGCCCTGTTTTACAGCCTCCGCCTGGTCTTCCTGGTTATGGGGACCTCCCTTCTCACGCTCACGACCTCCCCCGTCGCCCTGTCGGATGCCATGGAGGTGCTGTTTTCGCCGCTGAAGAAAATTCATTTCCCCGTTCACGAGCTCGCGATGATGATGACCATCGCCCTTCGCTTTGTCCCGACCCTCCTCGAGGAGGCGGACAAGATCATGAAGGCCCAGACAGCCCGCGGCGCGGATTTTGAATCCGGAAATCTGATCGTCCGGGCGAAAGCGATGGTGCCCCTGCTGGTGCCGCTGTTCGTCAGCGCCTTCCGCCGCGCTTCGGATCTGGCCATGGCCATGGAAAGCCGCTGCTATCACGGCGGAGAGGGGCGCACCCGTCTCCGGGTCCTGAAGCTGACGAAAAATGATGCGATCGCCTGCGCCGTCACGGCCGTCTTCCTCGTGCTGATTATTTTGGAGGGAAAGCTGTTTTGAAACGCATCCTGCTCGCCGTTGAATATGACGGCTCCGCCTATGCCGGCTGGCAGCGCCAGCTGAACGCCCTGGCCGTGCAGCAGGTGCTGGAAGAAAAGCTGTCCCTGGCCTGCGGCCATCCGGTCTCTGTCACAGGGTCCTCCCGCACCGATGCCGGCGTTCATGCCCTCGATCAGCGTGTGCATTTCGATACTTCCTGCGCCATTCCCCCCGATAAATTTCCCTTTGTGCTGAATAATCTCCTGCCCCCGGACATCCGGGTCCTCTCCGGCATGGAAGTGCCCCCGGCGTTTCACGCCCGGTTTCTCACTTCCGGAAAAATCTATACCTATCGGATCCTGAATGCCCGCCACGGAAGCGCAATGATGCGTAATACGCATTGGCATGTGCCCGTGCCCCTTGATCCCGTCCCCGTGCGTCAGGCCCTGAAAGCCCTCCCCGGCGTCCATGATTTCGCGGCCTTCCAGGCCGCCGGAGGCACGGCGAAAACCACGGTCCGCTCGCTCTCCCGGGCGGAGCTGACCCTTTCGGAGCTTGATCGGCCGTGTCCCGATCCTTCGTCCCCTCCGTCCGTCTGGACCCTCACCGTCGCCGGAAACGCGTTTCTCTATAATATGGTCCGCATCATCGCCGGCACAGTCGTGGAAATCGGCCTGCGCAGGCTTTCGCCGGATGCCTTTCTCCGGGCCTTCGAAACGAAGGATCGCCTGGCCCTGGGCATGACGGCCCCCGCCCATGGTCTGGAGCTCACCCGCGTTTGCTATCCCGGGGAAGCCTTCGTCTCCCCCGCTTCCCTTCGCTGGCACGATCCTGAGGAGGAGGAATGATCCCATGCTGCGCCTGACGAATCTCTCCGCGCCCCTGGACTACACGGATGAAGCGCTGCGTTCGCTGATTCTGAAAAAGCTCCGCCTCCCCCCGCGGGATCTGCTGTCCTTTTCCGTCGTCCGCCGCAGTGTCGATGCCCGCGATCGTTCGGATGTGCATTTCGTCCTCTCGCTGAATCTCTCCCTCCGGGATGAGGCTGCCTGTCTGAAAAACAATCGATTCCTTTCCCCCGTCCCCGCGGAAAAGGCCGCACCCCTGCCGCCCTGTTCCCTTCCCTTCCGGCCCCTGGTGGTCGGTGCGGGGCCCGCGGGGCTTTTTGCCGCCCTGCAGCTGGCCTCCGCGGGAGCCCGCCCGATCCTGATAGAGCGGGGAAAGCCCGTCGAGGAGCGCACCCGCGATGTGGATCGCATGGCGGAGGAGGGCGCGTTGAATCCCGAGTCCAATGTGCAGTTCGGCGAGGGCGGCGCCGGCGCCTTTTCAGATGGAAAGCTCACCTGCGGGGTGAAATCCCCCTTTCTCCGGGATGTGCTGAATACCTTTGTCGCCAACGGCGCGCCCCCGGAAATTCTGATCGATCAGAAACCGCATATCGGAACAGACCGCCTGAAATCCGTCGTGGCCTCCATTCGGCGGCAGATCATCGCCCTGGGCGGCGAAGTCTTTTTTGAAACAAAGCTGGAGGAGCTCCTCCTTTCCGGCGGCCGGGTCGCCGGCGGCGTGGTTTCCTGCCGCGGGGAAAAGCGGGAAATCCTCTCGCCTGCGGTGCTCCTCTGCGTCGGCCATTCCGCCCGGGACACCATGGACCGCCTTTTCGCCCAGGGGGTCCATATGGAGCGGAAGCCCTTTGCCGTCGGCGTGCGCATTGAGCATCCGCGTCAGATGATCGATCGCTCCCAGTATGGCGCCTTCGCG
>CADBLV010000190.1 GCA_902795555.1 uncultured Eubacteriales bacterium
AGTTTCGTTTCCTTGAAGCCAAGCTGAATGAAGATACTGTGGATCTGGCAAAAGGCTGCGACGCGGTCTGCGTGTTCGTAAATGACGATGTCAACGCGGTGGTTATCAATAAGCTGTATGAATACGGTGTGAAGCTGATCGCCCTGCGCTCAGCTGGGTACAACAACGTGGATGTGAAAACCGCCTTTGGGAAAGTCCATGTGGTACATGTGCCTGCCTACTCGCCCTATGCGGTGGCAGAGCACGCCATTGCTCTCCTACTGACTTCCGTGCGGCGAATCCACAAGGCCTATAACCGTACCCGGGAGTTCAACTTCTCCCTGAACGGCTTGACAGGCTTTGACTTCCACGGCAAGACCGTCGGCGTGATCGGTACGGGTAAGATCGGCAGAATCTTCATTGACATCTGCCGGGGGTTCGGGATGCATGTTATCGCATACGACAGATTCCCGGCACAAGACAGCAGTATTGAATATGTGACGCTGGATGAGTTATTTGAACGCAGTGACATCATTTCCCTGCACTGCCCGATGACTGATGAGACACGGCACATGATCGATACTGCCGCCATCGGGAAGATGAAGAAGGGAGTGGTGATCGTCAACACCTCCCGGGGCGGGCTGATTGATGCCGAAGCCCTGCTGGAAGGAATCAAGGCTCGGAAGATTGGCGCGGCCTGCCTGGATGTGTACGAGGAGGAGGGGGACATTTTCTTTGAGGACCGTTCGGGCCATATCCTGAACGACGACCTGCTGTCCCGTCTGATCTCCATGCCCAATGTCATCGTCACCTCCCATCAGGCGTTTCTGACGGAAGAGGCGCTGAATAACATCGCTGAAACCACTGTCAATAATATTCTGTCGTATTTCAACAATGATGGGATTTGTGACAATGAACTCTGCTACCGCTGCGGCAGCATTGAGCAATGTAAAAAAGAGCGGAAGCAAAAATGCTTCTGAAGATAAGAAAGGAAATCATGATCATGAAAACCAATGATTACACAATCAAGGGTCCTCCTTTCTGTTCCAGAAGTTTTCCAGAAATGCAAAAAAAATGGCCGATGTCATCGAATGTCATCAAATGTCATCAAATGTCATCAAATGTCATGCCATGTCATACTTGTGTCATAGGGGGGATCCGTGATATGATATCATCGGCAGCGTGGACAACGAAAAGGCCACAGGCGCGATCGCGTTCTGAGCTCCCACCTATGGGAAACTGATGCGGGATATATGAGGCGGGACGTTTGTGGCTTTTGTTTGTCAAAAAGGGGAAATCGCCCTATTTTTGTTTGACTGGATAAAAATGAAGGTGGATGGATCAGATTGGAAAGGGCTGATGAGCGGTTTCACATGAATTTGGTTTCACACGATCAGCGGAATCGCCGGGAATCCTTGATTTATCTATGTTTTTCAGGATTCGGCGGTTTCACACGACGCAGACGGGGGAAAACAACGAATTCGGGAAGCGTTGGGAAATAAGGCTTTGAGGGCTGCTTCGGTTTCACACGATTCCTGTGGAACCAGGCGCGGTTTCACACGAAACCGGGGGCGTTGGAATGAGGAGGAGGACGATGGAAGAGGGAGGCCAAAACCCCGGTTGCACTAAAAATGGTTGCACTAAAACTCCCGATCGCCCGGAAGCGTTGAAAATAAAGGGTTTGCGGGGATCCGGCGGTTGCACTAAAATTTGCACGCATGGAAACATACGTTTCGGAAGCGTTGATCTGTCAGGCTTTCGGGGCAGTGCCGGTTGCACTAAAATTTAGTGCAACCGGGGCCGGAGTTGCACTAAAAATACGTTCCCCTGTCCGGCAGGGCCGGTTACACTCACAGAGAGAACGATACAGCTCTGCAGATCAAGTAGAGACGAAAAGAACCGGCCACATCGTCTACAGACGCCGTGATTCTCACGTGTGGGTTATGAAGAAACGGAAAGCTACCGGATTACAAAGCTCTTCATTGAGCACAGGGAGCGAATGGTGTACAGATTACTACATGATAATGAATGAGGGAAAGAAAGATGGACTATATTCATGATTTGAGAAAGGTTATCGGCCCCCGGAAGATCATTCTGAACTGTGCCGGGGCGCTGATCATCAGGGATGATAAAATCCTGTTTCAGCGCAGGACAGACAACGGCCGGTGGGGACTGATCGGCGGATTGCTGGAAATGAATGAAACCTACGAACAGGCTGCCCTTAGGGAGATCCGGGAGGAAACGGGACTGGAAGTGAAGCTGGACAGTTTTCTTGGAATCTTCCATAACCACAATATGGTCTGGAGCAACGGTGACGCCGCACACGTGCTTTCAGCCATGTTCACAGCCAGCATTGTCAGCGGAGAACCGAGAGTGGATGAAGAATCCTATGAACTGCGGTTTTTCGGAAAGGATGAAATTCCGGAGTTGTTCGCGGAAGATCACATCGCTGCATTAGACGCTTATTTCCGTGGCGTGAGATATCCGCTGCTGCAGGAAAACGTCTTCAGAGGGTGAACGCTGTGACAATCTGCATTGACGCAGATGGAGCAGGAGAGAATGCAGGTTTTTGATGTTTAACCTGTGATGATGGATGAAAGAGGACATATGAAAGAAGTGATTCTGGCGGGATGCA
>CADBLV010000191.1 GCA_902795555.1 uncultured Eubacteriales bacterium
CATGTTATAGATGAAATAGGCGCCGTCGGGGCTCTGCGCGTACACGGTGATCTTCCCGTCCCACCAGGACTGGGTCGCCTGCACATATGTCTCCAGCGTCACTGCGCTGTCCAGCTCAGCAGCCACATATTCCTCATGGGTCATCACTTTGTCTTCCTCCGCCAGGGCGAACGCCGCGCAGGCCATCATCATCAGCGCCAGTACCAGAGCTACGATCTTTTTCATGGTTCCATTTCTCCTTTCACGTTGTCACTGTTCATCCGAACAATAAACAGCTCCTTTGAGACGGTTCTCCGTCTTCCTCCGTCTGTCATCATACATCAAACGAAGCAAAAATACAATCGATTCCCGAATTTTTTCCCCGAAATTCGCTTTTCGGGAATGATTCCCGGTTTTTATATGCGATTCATCCCGCCCGGAAAAAATCTGCGGCAACACGGAGAGGTGTTCTTTCTGCGGGGCTGTCATTTCTTCGCTCGCTGCTTTCGGGCCTGAAAAGCCTTCACCGCTCCGATCACAAGCCAGATGCACGGAATCGCAATCAGCAGCGCAACGGATTCCCCGGGCAGCTCGCTCATGGAGGTGTCCGTCGCTTTCTCCCCTGCTTTTCCGATCTGATCCAGCCTGTACAGTTCCGCGACATCCTTGAACAGCTTCTCAAAATAGGCGTCGCCGATGTCCTGCTTCCGTCTGGCGCTCCTGGTCACTTCTTCAACCAGCTGCCCCGCGGCGGAACGCAGGCTGGCGCTGCCGTTAAACACGGGCGTCGTAAAGGTGTTCGACGTATATTTTCGCAAAAGCTCGCTGGCGTCAATCTTGATGTCATAATAGGTTTCGTTGTCCTCCCCTTTCCGGGAAAGGTATTCCTGATATTCATCGCTGTTCTGGGCTTTCAGCGTCACAGGCAGATAGCCCTCGGTTTCGGCATAGCTCAGCTGCACCTCATTGCTGACCAGATACTGGGCGAACAGCCAGCTGGCCAGCACCTCCTGCGGATTCTGCTTGGAGAACACGCAGACGCTGGGGCCCTGGCTGATCATCTGCGGATTTTCGGGATCAAACTGCGGAATCGGCCGCACGACCGTCGTAAAGTCCACAACCTGCTCCTCATGAATATCCATCATCGGAGCTTTGCTTCCCATCCAGGTAGCGCCAGCCGTAGAATCCAGGGCAAAAATACATTGCCCCGCGTTCAGGAAATTGCCCGGATAGCTGCTGATGGCAAAAGTGGAGAAGGCACGGGTTTTTGCGTGCTGATAGATTTCCTCCAGAAGCTTCCGGGTGGTATCGTTGAAAATCAGCACTTCCCCGTCCTCGGTGCTGTAAGGCGCGTTCAGCTGTTTCAGCATGCTGATCATCATGTTGTCCGTGCTTTTGTAGATAAAGGGAATCAGCACCTTCTGCCCGTTCAGCTTAAAAAGTCCGTCCTCATCCTTTTCCATGGCCTTTTCGCTGACTTCCCACACAAAATCCCAGGTCAGCACATCCGGCACGGTATATCCCAGTTTCTCCACGAAATCCTGATTGATGTAGATGGCTTCCGTGCTGCGCATATAGGGCAGAGCGTAGGTGATACCGCCGATCCTGCATTCTTCCATGAATTCCGGCACCATCTCCTCTTTCTTCGGAGAATCGAACCGCACCTCGCTGCCTCCCAGACCGAATCGCTCGTTGGAGATCAGTTCGTCCAGCGGTGTAACCACATCGTTGCCTGTCAGATAGGTGGCAATATGATCCGGATAGGTAATGCAGATGTTCGGCGTGGTGTCCGTGCTGATATTGGTAATCACGTCCTGATAGATCCGACCGTAATCGGCATACAGCCGCATGTCGATGGAGACGTTGGGATACATCGCCTGAAAGTCATCAATGGCTTTCCGGTAAACCGCGGTCTGAACCTTGTTGGTGTCATTCTTGGCCCAGAAAACCAGATTGATCTTCTGCTCATCATCAAAATGATCCGGAATCACAAGGCCGCTTCGGCTCTGGCTGCCGTGACAGGCGGTGAGCAGGGGCAACAGCAGCGTCAGCAGCATCAGGAGAACCAGTCTTTTTTTTATGCTCATCCTTTGGTTCCTCC
>CADBLV010000192.1 GCA_902795555.1 uncultured Eubacteriales bacterium
GTTTTCCAGGCCGTGCAGATGAGCGTCACCCCGAAGGTCATCGAGACCCCCGTGGTCGCCGCCATCGCCAAGGACGGTATCGAGCTGCGGGCCAAGGCCCGGGTCACCGTGCGCACCAACATTGAGCGCCTGGTCGGCGGCGCCGGCGAGGAAACCGTCATCGCCCGCGTCGGCGAAGGCATCGTCACCACCGTCGGTTCCGCGGAAACCCACAAGCAGGTGCTGGAGAACCCGGACCTGATCAGCCGCACCGTGCTGGACAAGGGCCTGGATGCCGGAACCGCCTATGAAATCCTCTCCATCGACATCGCGGATGTGGACGTCGGCCGGAACGTGGGCGCCCAGCTGCAGATGGATCAGGCGGAAGCCGACCGCCGCATCGCCCAGGCGAAGGCGGAAGAGCGCCGCGCCATGGCTGTGGCCCGGGAGCAGGAAATGAAAGCCTCCGTGCAGGAAATGCGCGCGAAGGTGGTCGAGGCCGAAGCGGAAGTGCCGCGGGCCATGGCCTCCGCGCTGCGGGAGGGCAAAATGGGTGTCATGGATTATTATCAGATGAAGAACACCATCGCTGACACCGAAATGCGCGAATCCATCGCCAAAGCCAGCGCTCCCCAGGGGACGACCGCGGAACAGCCCCGGCAGAAGAAATAACCGCGGAGGAAGGTGATCTGCTGTGAACATGACTCCCCTTGTTTTCATCGGCGTGATCTGGATCTTCGTGGCCTTCCTGATTTCAGTCAACGTAAAGAGCGCCAAAAAAGCCAAGCAGAAAAAGCAGGCGCCACAGCGCCCGCCCCGGCCCGCAGGCATGGATCAAAACGCGCGTGCCCTTCGGGATGGCATTCTGAAGAGCACGGCAGCGCAGGAAGACGCTGGGCCTGCCCCGGCGCAGCCCACCGTCGGCATCGGCCGGCATGACGACAGCCTGTATCAGGGCAGCATGAACGCCGTCACCGGCGAAGGCTACGATCCCTGCCACGACGAGCAGATGTCTGTCCTGACCCTGATCGAATCCGAACCCGAAACGCCTTCCGCTCCGTCCGCCGCCCTGCCGCGGCTGACCTGGAACGCAAGCAGCGTGGTGCAGGGCTTTGTGATGAGCGAAATTCTGAACCGGAAGCGCGCCTGACCGAAAGCCCGAAAACATTTTTCTCCGGCAGTCCCCTCACGGGCTGCCGGAGATTTCCCATCTGAAGGAGGCCTTATGCGAATCATCTTTGTCCGCCACGGAGAACCCGATTACGAGCACGACTGCCTGACGGAAACCGGAAAGCGCCAGGCGGCCGCCGCCGCGCGGCGCCTGGCCCCGGAAGGCATCTCCGCCATCTACTCTTCCCCGAACGGGCGCGCCCGAAACACCGCGGAATATACCGCGGAAATGCTGAATCTGCCCATCACGGTGCTGGATTATATGCATGAAATCTCCTGGGGCGGGCCGGGTCTTCCGGACCGCGGACATCCCTGGGGGCTGGCCGAAACGATGATCGACGAAGAAAACTTTGACTTCTTCCGTCAGGACTGGCGGCAGCATCCCTTCTGGAAACAGAACATAGCGCTGACCTATTATGACATGATTTCCGAAAAAATCGACGCCTTCCTGCTGGGCCGCGGATATCGGCACGAAGGAAACCGGTTTCTGTGCGAGGGCGGCGGAAAGGAGACCATCGCTCTCTTCAGCCACGGCGGATCGGGCGCCTGCGTCCTTTCGCATCTGCTGTCGCTGCCCTTTCCCTATGTGTGTACGGTGCTTCCCTATTTTTATACCTCTGTCAGCATTCTGGAATTCCCCTCCCGGGAAGGAGCGTATGTCCATCCCCGGTTGGAGCTGTTCAACGACATCCTGCATCTCAGCGAACCCGCGCAGCCGGGCGGCAGCGGAAGCCCGGTGGCCTTTCAGCAGGTTTCGGAATAAGGATGATCCCGAAATCAACCGGGCAGGATCACGTAGAACGAATTTACAGGAACGGGGCGGCGTGCCGTTTGGCGCGCCGCCCCTGATTCTTTTGATCACTGCTTTTCGATCGTCACTTCCGGATAGAGCCGCTCATAATCCCGGGGATCAAAATCCCCGGTGAAGAGGCTCAGGGCGTTCGCGGCAGAAACCGCCAGGGCCATACGGAAGGTTTCCGGCATGGAAAGGCCCCGGGAGATGCCCACCGCGAAGCCGGCCACCATGCTGTCGCCGCATCCCACGGTATTTCGGGGCCTGATGACCGGCGGCTTTCCGACGAAGATCCCTTCATCGCAGGCCAGGATCGCGCCTTCCGCGCCAAGTGAAAGCACCGCGCAGGCGATTCCGCCCGCCCGGAGATCAAGCAGCGCCCGCACTGCTTCCGCCCTTCCTTCCGCGGTCCGGGTGTTCACTTCCCTCCCCGTGAGCTGTGCCATTTCGTCCTCATTGGGCTTGAGCAGGAACGGTTTCGCGCCGGCCGCGTCCAGCAGGCGTGGGCCGCTGGTGTCAATCAGGACGGGAATCCCCCTCTCCGCGGCGCGACGAATCAGCCCGCTGTAATAATCTCCCGGAACCCCTTTCGGCGCGCTGCCGCTGATGGAAACCACCTTCGCCTTCGGAAGTTCCCGTTCATAGTCCGAAAGAAACCGGCCCACCTCTTCCTCCGTCACAGGCTCGCCCGGCTCCAGATATTCCGTGGATCGGCCGTTCGACAAATCCCAGCAGTTGATGCAGGAGCGGGTTTCCGCGGAAACATGCGTGAAGGCGGGGCGAATCAGCGGATGGGCCAGAAGAGACTCCAGATACTGCCCGTTGCAGCCGCCGGTAAAACCCATGGCGGTCACCGGTTCGCCCAGGAGCGACGCCACCTTGCTGACGTTCAGCCCCTTCCCTCCCGCTGTGTTATGGACTTCTTTCACCCGCATCACCGTTTCCGGATGGATGGCATCCATCAGATACAGCTTGTCAATGGACGCGTTCAGCGTCACCGTCAGAATCATCGCAATCCCTCTTTTCCGCGCCCGGTTTGATTTTCTGCCCGCCCTGTGAAGCTTTTTGATCTGAAATCGTTTCACTTTTGGACAATCTTCCCCTCAGGCTCTTCAAATACTGTAAACACAAGAAGAAAAAAAGTCAAGAGATTCTTTCTTTTTCCCTTGACACGGTCTTATTCCATCGATTATAATACAAAAAAGCGAAACGTTTTGTTTTCTGGGAGGAGGAACAGAAAATGCCGTTTGTCTCATCGAAGGAGATGCTGAAAAAGGCCCAGGAAGGCGGCTATGCCGTCGGTGCTTTCAATGCGGAAAACATGGAAATGGTTCAGGCCATCATCGCCGCCGCCGAGGCGGCCGCGGCCCCGGTGATGATTCAGACCACCCCCGGAACGCTGAAATATGCCGGGCCTGCCTGCTTTGCCGGGCTTGTGAGCCGGCTGGCGCGGCAGGCGAAGGTGCCCGTCGCGCTGCATCTGGATCACGGAAACAGCTTTGCCCTGGCGCAGCAGTGCGCACAGGAGGGGTATACTTCCCTGATGATCGATGGATCGCTGCTGCCTTTTGAGGAAAACATCGCGCTGACCCGGAGCGTCGTCGACATGGCCGGCGATCTGCCTGTGGAGGCCGAGCTGGGCACGGTGGGCGGCAAGGAAGACGGCCACAAGGCCCAGGCGCAGTATACCGATCCCCGGGAGGCGGCGGAATTCGTGACGCGCACCGGGATCAGCAGCTTCGCCGTGGCCATCGGAACGGCCCACGGCGTTTACAAAGGCGAGCCGAAGCTGGATCTGAACCGCTTAAGCGAGGTGCGCGCGGCGGTGGATGTTCCCCTGGTGCTGCACGGGACGAGCGGAGTTCCGGATGAACAGGTTCGGGAGTGCATCCGGCGGGGCATCTGCAAGGTGAATTACGCGACGGATCTGCGCATCGCGTTTACAGACGGCGTGAAGAAAGCCATCGCGGAAATGCCGACTGCCTATGATCCCAAGAAATACCTGAGCGTCGGGCGTTCTGCCGTGGAGGCGCGGGTGAGAGAGCTGATCCGGAATCTCGGAAGCGAAGGAAAGGCCTGAGAGGACACAGGCGGACGCGGCGGCGGAAGGAGGCGAATGGATGACTGATCTGCTTCTGGGTGTGGATATCGGCACCTCTTCCTGCAAAACGGCTTTGTTTGATGCCGACGGGCGCGTCGTCGCGCAGGGATCCAGCGATTATCCGGTGATTTATCCCCACAGGGGATGGGCGGAGCAGGATCCTGAGGACTGGTGGCAGGGCGTCTGCCGGGCCGTTTCCGGCATGCTGCGTGAAAGCGGCATCGATCCCGGCCGGATTGCGGGAATCGGTGTGGACGGGCAAAGCTGGAGCGCCGTCGCCCTGGACAGGGTCGGGCAGGTGCTGTGCCCCACGCCCATCTGGACGGACACCCGGAGCGAAGCGCTCTGCCGGGAAGCGGAAGCGCGTCTGGGCCCGGAGCGGCTGTTTTCCGTCTGCGGCAATCCCGCGCAGCCGGGATATTCCTGGCCAAAGATCCTCTGGTATCGTAAGGAGCGGCCCGAGGTTTTCGAAAAGGCGGAAAAAATCCTGCAATCCAACAGCTACATTGTTTATCGGATGACCGGCGCCGTCACGCAGGACCTTTCCCAGGGATACGGGCTGGCCTGCTTCGACATGCGCAGGGGCAGATGGGACGAAAGCGCCTGCCGGGATCTGGGGATTCCGCGTAAATTCCTGCCGGAGATCGTTCCCTGCCATGAGATCGTCGGAAAGCTGACCCGGGAGGCTGCCGAAGCCACCGGGCTTGCGGAAGGCACGCCGGTCGTTGCCGGCGCACTGGACGCGGCCTGCGGCACGCTGGGCGCCGGGGTGGTTTCACCCGGGCAGACCCAGGAGCAGGGCGGTCAGGCCGGAGGCATGAGCATCTGTATCGATCGGTATGCCGCGGATCCCCGGTTGATTCTGAGCTTTCACGCGGTTCCCGGGCGATGGCTTCTGCAGGGAGGAACCACCGGAGGCGGCGGCGCGCTAAAATGGCTGCGGGAGACCTGCTGTCCCGGAATGAGCTTTGCCGACATGAGCGAAGCGGCAGAAGCGGCGGAAGCGGGCAGCGGAGGGGTGGTTTTCCTGCCCTATATGGCGGGAGAGCGAAGCCCGATCTGGGATCCACGGGCCTGCGGGGTTTTCTACGGGCTGCGTTTCGGGGTCACTCAGGGACAGATGATCCGGGCCTGCATGGAAGGCGTGGCTTATGCGCTGCGGCATAATCTGGAAACCGCAGAGGCTGCCGGCGCGAAGGCTCACGTGCTTCGGAGCATGGGAGGCAGCGCCAACAGCCGCGTCTGGACGCAGATCAAGGCGGACGTGACAGGCTGCAAAATCGAGACCCCGGCCAGCGACACCGCGACGACCCTGGGCGCGGCCATGCTTGCCGGCGTAGGTACAGGCGTCTGGGCGGACTTTGAGGAAGCCGCCCGAAAGACCGTGACCGTCCGGCAGCGGTTTGCTCCCCGGGCGGAAGCACGGGAGATTTATGACGCGGGATATCAGACCTACCGGGCGCTTTATGAACGTCTGAAGGATCTGATGGATCAATGAAAGGAAGCGAGAAAAAACCATGAAAGCAGCGGTGCTGTACGGCAATGAAGACATCCGTTATGCCGACTGGGAGACGCCTGTCTGCCGGCCGGGAACGGTGAAAATCCGCGTGCGGGCCAGCGGCATCTGCGGCAGCGACGTGCCGCGGGTTCTTCATCACGGCGCCCATTTTTACCCGGTTGTCCTGGGACATGAGTTCAGCGGGGAGATCGTGGAAGTCGGCGAAGGCGTCGAAGATCTGAATGTCGGGGATACCGTCAGCGGGGCTCCTCTGGTTCCCTGCATGAAATGCGCGGACTGCCAGCAGGGAAATTTCTCCCTCTGCCGTCATTACAGCTTCATCGGCAGCCGGCAGCAGGGCAGCTTTGCCGAATATGTCGTGATCCCCGCGGCCAACGCCATCCCCTATGATCCTTCCATTCCCTTTGAGCAGGCGGCCATGTTCGAGCCCTCCACCGTGGCGATTCACGGACTGCTGCAGGCGGGATACCGCGGCGGGGACACCGTGGCCATTCTGGGCTGCGGCACCATCGGGATCTTCACGCTGCAATGGGCCCGGATTCTCGGCGCGAAAACGATCACCGCCTTCGACATCGATGAGGGACGGCTGGCGCTGGCCCGACGGATGGGCGCCTCGGAAACCGTCAACACGGCAAAGGACGGCTTCATGGAAAAAGTTCGGGAAATCACCCGCGGCCGGGGATTCGCGAACGTGTTTGAAACCGCCGGAAATCCGGTCACCATGCGGATCGCCTTCGAGATTGCCGCCAATAAGGCGAAGGTCTGCTTCATCGGCACGCCGCATACGGATCTGACCTTCACGCCGGCGCAATGGGAGAACATGAACCGCAAAGAGTTCTATCTCACCGGCAGCTGGATGAGCTACTCCGCACCTTTCCCGGGCAAGGAATGGAAGCTGACGGCGGA
>CADBLV010000193.1 GCA_902795555.1 uncultured Eubacteriales bacterium
CCTTCGGCGATGGCGTCCCGGTCGCCGTAGTGGTTCACGCGGAGCCAGTTGATCTTCGGCATCATCCGAACCATTTTGATGCCGTTGTAATGCACCCAGATGCTGATCGGCAGCAGGATGACTTTGGAGATCAGCGTGAAGAGGATAATGGCCAGGCCGTAGTTTTTCACAATGGAATAGCAGAAATCCATCACCGCACCGAGGGCCGAAACAATGGCATTCAGTATTGCTTCCATTCAGTTTATCACCTTCAAATTGATATCATGCCTCGGAACACAAGGCTTTCCGGCGCCATTTTATGCTGAAGCGCCGGAAAAGCTGTGTCAGGGCGAAAATCGCTTTTCGGATACTTTGTATACGGAGTAGTCGATGTTCCACCACTTACCGGTGGGGCGCCAGTTTTCAATCTTGCCGGAAGAACCGTTGATCTCGTATTCGCGAAGGGCCACTTCGCCGTCTTCATCGGAATAGAGGGCCGTGTAGTAGCAAATCCTTGTGCGGTCCTCGTCTTCCGCGAAGTCCTCCAGGGCTTTGCCGCTTCCGCGGCCGGAGGGGGCAACGCCCAGGGCGGCTTCGACGGTTGCAAAAAGATCTTCATGGGAAACCGGTGCTTCGGAAATCCGCAGCGGTTGGTTTCCGTCGCTGTCCGGATATTTCACCAGGATCAGGGGCGTAATGGGATAAGGCAGATCCAGCGTCTCTCCGCCGCCGCTCACGCCATGGTCGGCTGTCACGATGATCGTCGCCTTGTCGTACAGGCCCAGCTCCTTCATCCGGTCCGTATAAGCCCTGATCGCTTTGAATGAACCTTTCAAAGTCGAAACCGGCTCCGATTCTTCAACCCGTTCCAGGTTTTCGTTCCACCGGATGATGCCCGGATGCGTGCCCATCAGGTGATAGAACCGGAAAGCCGAAGAACTGTCTTCCGAAACGGTGATTCCCCGGCGGTTCATTTCCTCATAAAATACCGGATCCACTTCGTGGCTGAAGTCCGTCTGCTGGAATTTGAAAGAGGAGGAATTCACCCATTCCACGTAGTACGCAAACTTGTTTTTCAACACATACGGCGCACCTTTGAACAGTGAGATATGCGCCAGGTTTTTCTCCAGCTGAACCAGGTTCAGGTTCCCGAAGTCCATATAGTCGAAATCCATATAGTTGGCAATATAATCGCCCGTATTGTCGCCGACCAGGTAGGGATCCATCGTGTAAACCCGAACGTCCGTCCCCGCCTCGTGCAGGCGCGGCAGGAAATCGCTGTTCTCATAGGCTTCCTGGATATATTGGGGATATCCGCGGTCAAACCAGCATCTTTCGCCCGTCAGCAGGTACGGGATGGACGGATAGGTCCGGGTATACTCGCTTATCGCATTGCTGTACCAGACCCACCCGGCCAGTTCGTCCTTCATTTCGGGCCAGCGTTCCAGCATCTCTTCAAAGTATTTCGCGTCTGCTGTATCAAGGATGAACTCAACCGTGTTGGTATCGCTGCCCAGGGTGAATTCACCCTCCGTGCTCAGGAAATGCCGCGTTTCACGCTCCACTTTGTCCGCCGTGGCCGCCTGGCTGACAAACGCCACCGTCTGCATCAGGATCAGAGCGCCTGCGACCAGGCACATGGCTGTCTCCGTCTCTTTCCTTTTTTTCTTTGCAAGCAGCAGCACCGAAACCGGCACAGCTGCAAGAATCAGCACCCAAACCAGCACGTTGATGATTTTTCCGGCGGACGACACCTGAATCTCAGTGCCGGTCAGGGAAACCATCCCGCCGTTCATGAACATGGACTGGGCCCAAAGGCACACGCCGACAGCAAGGGCCGCGGCGGCCGCGATCCGGCCGGCTTTGGGCGGCAGGATCATCATGATCCCGCTGAGAATCAGCGCAGCGCCGACGGCCAGCAGCAGCTGGAACCACCAGAACACGCTGACGGCGATCATGAATTCTTTCTGGTTCATGAGAACGACTTCCAGCGGCAGAAAGAAAACCGCGGTCAATGCAAGAAAAAGGTTGCACAGCAGGATCGTCCAAAACGGTTTTTTGCTTTTCATTCCTTTTGTTCCTTTCCTTCGTCGCTGACCGCCACGACGTCTTCTTCCGTTTCCCTGTTTTTGTCCAGATCGATACCGACCTTATCCTTCAGTCTTTTCTTGGCCCGGCGCCAGAAGATGATCGCCACGGAGCCGATCGCAATCGCAATGCCGGCGATCGCCTGAATCAGGAAGGTGGTTGCCGACGGATCAATATAGGCGGAAGCCGACGGCATGGTAAAAATCATCAGGTAGGCGGCGATGATAAGCACGGTTCCGAAGGTTTTTGCGAATTTTTTCATCATGTATTCTCCTCTGCATGGTCTTTCATTTCACCAGACGGCTGATGATGTATTCGGCGGCGGTTTTGCCGGCAGCACCCAGGCTGAAAATATTCTTCTCCCGAACCCTGAAGATCTTTTCCTTCCACTCTTCCGGATGGGATTCCATTTCCGCGATGACCTCCTCCGCCCGGTCCAGCTGATCCTTGTCCAGCGAACGTCCGATCGCGTTCCGCAGGGAAATCCGCAGCGGCGTAATGCCGATCCTTTCCCAGTTCGGGTTCAGGACTTTCATTTTCGTGTTGATGAACAGCGTCGGCTTTCCGGTGGTGTAGGAATACTCGTAGGCAATCGCGCTCCAGTCGGTGATCAGAACATCCGCCTCGTAAAGGGATTCATTGGAGGTAAAGTCGGTTTCAAAAACAAGGTGTTCGCCCGTCTGTTCCTTCCAGCGGTCCATCAGTGCGTTCATCTTCGGTCCGAAGCGCTTGACGTATTCCGGATGCGGACGAACCGTGATTTTTCGGCCGTCTTTCAGCAGATTCCGGATCAGTTCGTCCGCACAGGAATCCAGGATGTTGTCCTCGTTCCAGCTCGGGGCGATCAGGATCCGTTTGATTCCGTCCGCGGGTTTCTTTTCCCGTACCGC
>CADBLV010000194.1 GCA_902795555.1 uncultured Eubacteriales bacterium
CGTCTACCCGCTGGGCGGATGCGGCAGATGAAATCGATAAATATCTGGACGCGGCTTTTGAAGCTTATCTGGACGGGGATGCCAAAACGGCCTATGACCATGTGAGCAATGCCTATTTTCGGGTTTACGAGACGACGGGATTTGAGCGGCAAACCATGAGCTATATCAGCGGAAACCGCAAGAATGCCGTGGAGATGCAGTTTTCGGCCTGCAAGGCGGCGGTGAAAAAGGAAGACCAAAGCGCTGAAGCCAGAGTGTCGGTGCGCAGCGCGCTGGGCAAACTGAAAGCCATGATCCGGGAGGACGGCAACAAGCTGGCCGCCATGCAGGGAGGCGTTCAGAGAGAAAAAAAGTATTATCTGCGCGGTGAACCGGCGACGACCGATCCTTATCCCGAATACTCCGCCGATCCCAATGCCGCCGCAAAATACGCGAACTGGTATGAGGCGGCGACGCTGGTCAAGGAATTGCTGGATACGGCATATCTGGCCTATGTGGACCGGGATTTTGACGCGACGATCGACAATCTGAATACCGCCTATTATTCGGTGTATGAGGAATCCGGGCTGGATCATGCCATCTATACGGAGCTGTCCGTCAAGGAACGGCAGGCCACTGAAAAATGCTTTACCGATCTGCGGAAGCTGGCCGGAAGCGGAGCGGAGAAATATCAGAAGAATAAGTATCGGACCACCACGGATTCCGCGAAGAACACGATTCTGAAATATGCGGACGCCATCGATCAGAAGCAGGCGGCAGAAAAGGCCGCGGCCGGGGAAACGGGCGCTGCTGACACGGTTTCCGGCGAAGCGGCTGCGGAAGGCGCCGGATCCAACGCGGCGCCGGCCGATCCGAAGCTTCTGACCTTCCTGGGGGCCTTCGGCATCATCGTTCGTGAAGGGCTGGAAGCGATTCTGGTGATCGCCGCGATCATTGCCTATCTGGTGAAGAGCGGAAACAGGCGCAGCGTGAGGAACGTATACATCGGCGCTGTTGCGGGTGTCGCAGCCAGCTTTGCCGCGGCGGCCATTCTGGCTTGGGCGAAGCAGGCCTTTGTCGGAGCAGGGCTGGCTCAGGAAGTGATTGAAGGGATTACGGCCCTGATTGCCGTATGCGTGTTGTTCTATGTCAGCAACTGGATGATTTCCAAGGCCGAGGCGGCCAGCTGGACCCGGTTTATTGACGGGAAAGTTCAGAGCTCTGTGGAACAGGGCAGTTCGTTTGCCCTGGCTTTCACCGCCTTCCTGAGCGTGTTCCGGGAGGGGGCCGAGGTCGTGCTGTTCTATCAACCCATGCTCAGCGAGGGAAATCCCGGCATGGTCTGGGCTGGGTTCGGCGTTGGATGCGTGCTGCTGGTTTTCGTCTATCTGGCGATTACAAAACTATCCATCAGGCTGCCGATCAAGGTGTTCTTTACGGCGACTTCCATTCTGATGGCTGTGATGTGCGTCAGCTTCCTGGGCAGCGGCATCAAAGAGCTGGCGGAAGGAAATGTGTTTGATCTGACCCTGCGCGTTCCGGGGATTCCGGAAAACGATGTGATTCAGATCTTCGGCATTTATCCCTGGCTGGAGACGCTGGTGCCGCAGCTGATCCTGGCCATCATCCTGCTGATTACATTTATGATTGCCCATTTCCGGGGAAAGATGGACGCCCTGAAAGCGCAGCTCAGGCAGGAAGCTGATTCAGATACCCCCACAGTGCGAAAAAATGGGCTCCACCGGAGCTCAACAGAGGTTCCGACGGAGCCCTCCAATCTAACGGAGGCCTCACCGGAGCCTCCGCCCCGCCGCGCTGTGACGGATATACAAAAGGAAATCAAAAACAAGGAGGACGATCTGAAATGAAAAAATGGGTTTCGTTGCTGTTGGCCGTTCTGATGCTGTTTGCTGTTTCCGCCGTCGCCATGGCGGAAGAGGCCGGTTTCGATGAATATGAACTGGGCGTTGAGGGCGAACAGGAAGTAGGCTTCATGACCATGGCCATGGTGTATTTCCAGCCTGTGGATATGGCTCCCGCCGAGAATGCCACGCCCAAGGAAGGCTCTGATCTGCACATCGAAGTAGACCTGACCGCCAAGCAGAACCCCTACGGATTCCCGGTGGACGGCTGGGTGCCCTATCTGAGCATTGATTTCGTGATCAAGGACAAGGACGGCAAGGAAGTCTATTCCGGCTCCATGATGCCCATGGCGGCTTCCGATGGCCCGCACTACGGAAACAACATTCCGCTGCCTGAAGGCGAATACTCCATCACCCTGTACATCAAGAGCCCAGCCGAAAACGGCTATCTGCTCCATGTGGATGCGGAGACCGGCGTGGAAGCCAAAGAAGGGTTCTGGACGGAGCCTCTGACCGCCACCTGGACAGGCTGGAAGTTTGTCAAGGAGTGGTAATGACCGCCCGGGAAAACCGGGTTCAGTACCGGGGGCCGGGGACGGCGGTTTGACGTCTGTCCCGGGCGTCGGGGGCTGTGGTTTGACATCAGTCCCGGGGACCGGGGCCGGCGGTTTGAAACCGGCCCCGGTTCGGGAAAACTGTGCTGGCGTATCATCCGCGGGGGATGATGCGCCGGCATTTCGCGTCTTCAACGAAACGGAAAAGGGGAGACGAGTGTGATCGAGCAGCTCCCCGAAAACCGGGTTCTTTCGGAGGTTTGACTGTGTTTAAATATCTTTGGATGGTGATCCAGGATCTTTTTCTGACGGTTACCTATACGACGCTGATGCACGCTATGCTGTGCCGCGTCTGCAAATCGCAGGGGCGGATCATTCACAGCATCGGACTGGGCATCGGCGTTTTGGCCTCTGTTGCTCTTGCCCTGGTGAAATACAACACGAAGCTCATCATTTCCAGCCGCTGGAACCATGTGCTTTATGCCATCATCATGGGACTGACGGTTCTGTTTCTGATTCTGACGGTGATCCGGGGCCGGAGAGAGACCTCTTCCGTCCGCGATCCGAAATCGCAGGAGCGAAACCGGAACCGTCAACCAAACAGTCAACCGAACGGTAAGCCGAACAGTCAACCGACCGGAACGGCGGAGGTGAACCGACAGTCTGCACAGGAGCATCCGCAGACGGACCCCGGAGCCATTCTGCTGGCTGTGACCGGATCCCTGCTTTCGGCGGTGCTGATTTTCTATTCGCTGCCGGGCGTGCTGCTCTATCCTTTCAGCTTCAACACCATGGGCCAGGGCTATCTCTCGTCCTATTATCTGGTGCGGATGGCCGGATGGCTGGGGGCGCTGATCCTGCTGCTGGTTTATTCCCGCCTGCTTTACCACTGCGCCGCGGAGATCAGGCCTTATCGCCTGCTGCCGATTCTTCTGGCGACCCAGTTGCTGTCTTTCACCCTGTACTGCTTCGGCCGGTTCTTTGTCCCCTGGGTGAATCGGGCCAAATGGCTCGGGTGGTCCGTTAAATACAGCGATGAAGCCTACGGATGGATCGGTTCCTGGATGATGTTCACGGCCAATCACGCCATGCTGTTCCTGTGGATCGGAGCGGGGCTGACGGCGCTGCTGGCCATCTGTCTTTTCCGTCAGGGAACGATCCTCCGGGAAAAATACGACCATGCCGCCCAGCTGCGAAAACTTAAGGCACGGAACAGGCGGTGGCGGCGGATTGCCGTCTGGATCCTGGTGTGCCTGATCCTGTTTACGGTTGTTCTGACCGTGGTCAAAACCGACGACACCAAGCAGGTGGAGCTATCGGCTCCGGAGCAGTATACCGTGGACGAGGCGGCCGGAGAGATCCGGATTCCCGCGGAGGCTGTGAACGACGGCCATCTCCATCGCTTTGAATATCGGACGGCGAAGAACATTGATGTTCGCTGGATTGTGGTGAAAAAGCCCAATTCCGCCTCCTGGGGCGTCGGGCTGGATGCCTGTGAAGTCTGCGGAAACGCCGGGTATTTTGAGCGAAACGGCCAGATCGTCTGCAAACGGTGCGATGTGGTGATGAATATCAACACGATCGGCTTCAAGGGCGGATGCAACCCGATTCCACTACCCTATGAAGTCCGGGACGGGAATCTCGTCTTCAGGCTGGAGGACATCACGGCCGGAGAGAAAGAATTCAGATAGGGAGGCGGGAATATGCTGTTTCGAATGATCCGGGGCGTTCTCTTTCATCAGAAGGGGAAAATGCTGCTGATCGCTCTCACCATTGCTCTCGGGGCGTCCCTGGCCACAGGCATGCTGAATGTGGTTCTGGGCGTTGAAGAAAAAGTCAACAAGGAACTGAAAAACTACGGGGCGAACATCGTCGTCAAGCCCAAGGATTCCTCCCTTCTGTCCGATATTTACGACGTGGGGGAAGGTTCAAATCTGAATACGGCCTATCTGCGGGAGGATGAGCTGGGGAAATTAAAGACGATCTTCTGGGCCTTCAATATTGTGGATTTTACTCCCTTTCTGGACACGGAGGTTCAGATTTCACAGGGCGGGGCGACAGGGGAGGCCGGAGTTCCCCTCGTGGGCACCTGGTTTAATCACCATCTGGATCTGCCCACAGGGGAAAGCCTGGACGCCGGAGTGACAGGCATGCGTTCCTGGTGGGATCTCACCGAAGGACGCTGGCTGGATGAAAAAGACGAAAACGCGGAGCGGGAGATCATGGCAGGGGCTGTTCTGGCTGAGCGCATGGGATGGCACACGGGAGACACGGTTCACCTGAAAGGCACAGCGCAGGAGAAGGACGTGACCGTCGTCGGCATCTATGATGCGGGCGGCGATGAGGATGAACAGCTTTACGCGACACTGGATCTGGTGCAGTTTCTGACGGACCGGGAAGGGAAGGTGGGCTCCATCGAAGTGTCCGCCCTGACCACCCCTGACAACGAACTGGCCCGCCGGGCGGCCCGGAATCCGGCAGCTCTCAGCAGCCGGGACTATGAAACCTGGTATTGCACAGCTTATGTTTCCGCCATCTGCTATCAGATTCAGGAAGTGATGACCGGCTCTGTGGCGACGGCTGTGCGGAAAGTGGCGGAAAGCGAAGGCACGATTCTGGACAAAACAAAGCTCCTGATGATTCTGATCACGGCCCTCAGCCTGATCGGTTCCGCGCTGGGCATTTCCAACCTGGTGACAGCCGCGGTGATGGAGCGCAGCCAGGAAATCGGTCTGCTGAAGGCCATCGGCGCGAAAGACCGGTCGATCACAGGCGTGGTGATGACGGAAATCCTGATGACAGCACTGCTGGGCTTTGCTGCGGGCTATCTGCTGGGATTCGGATTTGCGCAGCTGATCGGACAGAGCGTTTTCGGTTCCGCCATCGACATGAACCCGAAGGTAGCCCCGATCGTGGCGGGCCTGATTGCCCTGGTTACTATTGCGGGCAGCCTTCCCGCCATACGCATGGTTTTGCGCCTGCGACCCGCGGAAGTCCTGCACGGAGGTCACTGAGATGACAAAAAGAAGAATGTTCCTTCGAATGATTACGGCTTCGCTGCTGCGTCGCCGCTCGCGCATGATGATCGCGCTGCTGTCCATCGGGATCGGCGCCACGATTCTCTCGGGACTGGTGACCATCTATGTGGATGTTCCCAGACAGATGGGCGCCCAGTTTCGTTCCTACGGGGCGAATATGCTTCTCCTTCCGAAGGAGGGAGAGACGCTGAACAGCGAAAGCCTTGCGGAAACGCTGGAGACGATTCCGGGAGATCAGCTCATCGGCGCGACGCCATACCGGTATGTCCGGCTGGATATGACCTCGCGCCAGCAATCCTTCACGGCCGCGGGAACGGATTTTTCCCAGGTGCCCAAAACCAGCCCGTATTTCAGCATTGAAGGCGCCTATCCCGAAAACACCCGGGAGGTCCTGGTGGGAAAGAGCATAGCGGACACCATCGGGGTCAAAATCGGCTCCACGATGGAACTGACCTGGCAGCCTCCGGCACCGGAGCAGGAAGAGACGGAACAGGACGGGACAGCCGCTTTGCACGGAACGCTGTCCGGCAGCGCGGAAGGCTTCGGCGGCGGAACGGTGTATGTCCTTCTGAAGACGGACGATCATGGCGCGATTGAAAGCCTGGAGATTGATGCCTCGACGCAGACGCCGGAATACGGCGGGCGGGTCGGGGAGGATGAGGCTTTTCTGGCTCAGTTCAAAGGCAAATCCCTTCCTCTGACCCTCGGAGAGGACGTGGATGCCCTTTCCGGCGCGACGGTCACCTCCCAGGCGGTGATCGACGCGATGAACAGCGCCCGGAAAACGACGGTCGCCGCGAAACCGCAGACGATGATTTTCACCGTTACCGGGATTCTGACCACAGGAGGGGAAGAGGAGGGATACGTCTTCCTGTCCCTGGAAGACATGAAAACCCTGACCGGATCGGATCAGCTGGACGTGGCGGAGCTGAGTGTTTCCGCCGCCGCGGAACAGCTGGAAACCTATGCGGAGACCATATCCGGGAAAAGCGATCGGGTTCAGGCCCGACTGGTTAAACGGGTCACCCGTTCGGAAGCTTCCGTTCTGGAAAAGCTGACCGCGCTGGTTTTCCTGGTCACGCTCGTGGTGCTGCTGCTGACCATGATCTGCGTTTCCACAACGATGATGGCTGTGGTTTCCGAACGCCGGCGGGAAATCGGCCTCCGAAAAGCCCTCGGCGCTTCGGATGGATCGATCCGGGCGGAATTTCTGGGGGAAGGGCTCTTTCTGGGGCTGCTCGGCGGAGCCATGGGCGGGATCCTCGGCTTCGTTTTCGCCCAGGTGGTCAGCGTGAATGTGTTCGGCTCCTCTATTACGCTGCAGCCGCTGATGCTTCCCGTGGCTATGCTGGTTTCCATGCTGATTGCGGCCCTGAGCTGCCTGCTTCCGATCAGAAGCGCGGTTGCGGTCGATCCGGCGCTGGTTCTGAGGGGAGAATAGAAGGAAAGGATTTCCGGAAAAGACGAAAAAAGGAGAAGAGAAAATGCCTCTGCTTGAACTCAGAAATGTTTCAAAAATCTACGGTGATCTGAAGGCCCTGGATAACGTCTCGCTCCATGTGGATCGCGGGGAATGGGTGGCCATCATGGGCCCTTCGGGATCCGGAAAAAGCACGATGATGAACATGATCGGCTGTATGGACAGGCCCACCAAAGGCGAGGTGCTGCTGGACGGGGTGGACATCAGCAAAGAGAGCAGCAAAGCACTGACCGAAATCCGCCGGGATAAGATCGGCCTGATCTTTCAGCAGTTTCATATGGTTCATTATCTGACGGCTGTGGAAAATGTGATGGTCAGCCAGTATTACCATTCCATGCCGGATGAAAAAGAAGCGCTGGAAGCGCTGGAACGGGTCGGCCTGCGGGATCGGGCCCGGCATCTGCCCGGACAGCTCTCCGGCGGCGAACAGCAGCGGGTTTGTGTGGCCAGGGCGCTGATCAACCATCCGGAACTGATCCTCGCGGATGAACCGACCGGCAATCTGGATGAAGCCAATGAAAACATCGTTCTGGATCTTTTCGCGCAACTGCATCGGGAAGGGACGACGCTCATTGTGGTCACTCATGATCCGGAGGTGGCGGAAGCCGCCCAGCGCACCATTGTGCTGGAGCATGGCAGGGTGGCCCGGGAAGTGATCAACGAGAACTTCGGAAAGAACTGAACGGTTCGAAAGGGAAAAGCAAACGAAAAGAAAGCCTGAAAGTTCTGCTTCATGTCGTATCGGTCCATCAAAAAACGGAGGCATCGTGATGAAAAAGCAACAAATTCCCGCCTGCATCCTTCTGGGGATTTCCATCGTCGCGGCGATCGGCAGCGTTACCTTTCTGGGACCCTGCGTTCATGAGGACGGGACGACCGGTGCCTGCACCTGGGCCGGTCGGGTCCTGACGGGGGAGGGTTGCCTGATGGCCGTTTTTGCCCTGATCGCCCTTCTGGTCTCCCGCGCCCGCTTCGGCATCTATCTGGGAAGCGCGGCATTATCCGTCCTGGCGATCCTGACCCCGGGAACCCTCATCGCCCTTTGCCGCATGGACAGCATGCGATGCCGCTCGGTGATGCAGCCTGCGATGATCCTGCTTTTTGCCGCGGCCGGACTGGCCGCCCTGGCGGGGGCGGTTTTCTGCGGAAAAAAGGACGGGCCGCGATACTAATTTTGCCCACGAGCGCGAAGCGGAGCGGCAGCAAAATCGTCATCCGGCAGGGAACGGCAGATGTGAACCCGCAGTTCACAGAGGAGACGCGTTGTTGCTCCGGATTTTCGGAAAGGAAAAGCAAAACGAACATGAAAGTCTTTCCCATCGCTGTCAGGAACCTGATCCGGAAACCGGGCCGGACCATCACCCTCTCCCTGCTCACGGCGCTGCTGGCCATGGCGGTGTTCGGCGGGTCGGTGATCGTCCTGTCCCTTCGCGGCGGCCTCCAAAGCCTGGAAGCCCGGCTCGGCGCGGATATCATTCTGGTGCCCTCGGAGGCGCAGAGCAAGGTCAGCTTCCAGAATATGTTCCTTCAGGGAACCACAGGCGCTTTTTATATGGACGCGGACGTGACGGAGAAGGCGCTGGAAGTTCCGGGAGTGGAAAAAGCGGCCCCCCAGACCTTTCTGGCGTCCCTGAAGGCGGATTGCTGCTCTGTGAAAATCCAGGTGATCGGCATCGATCCGGGTCGGGATTTCACCGTTCAGCCCTGGATTGCCCGCAGCCTTACAGGAACCCTCGGAGACATGGACCTGGCCGTCGGATGCAGGGTGGAGGCGGGGATGGGGGAAATCCTCCGGATTTATGATCAGCCCTGCAAGGTGGTTTCCCGGCTGGAGCCCACCGGAACCGGTCTGGACACGGCGGTTTACTGCAATATGAGCACGATGAACGCCCTCCTGGCCGCGGCGGAGGAAAAGGGAATCAGCCATAAAATCGCCAGCGGGGATGACTCCGTGATTTCGGCCGTGTATATCAAGGTGAAGGACGGATGGGATATCGACGCGGTGAACACCGCGCTCACAGGCCGCCTGCGCAAGGTGACAGCGGTTCGGTCCCGGTCCATGATCACCGGCGTTTCCGACAGCCTGGCCGGAGTCAGCCGGACGATCACCCTGATGATCGCGGTCATCTGGATCCTGGCGCTGATCATCCTTCTTCTGGCATATGTGCTCGTGGTTCGGGAACGGGCGAGGGAGTTTGCCGTTTACCGACTGTTAGGCGGATCGCGGGGGATGCTGGCCCGGCTGGCACTGTCGGAATCCTGCGCCTGCGGACTTCTCGGCGGGATGGCGGGCGTTCTCCTGGCTGCTTTGATGCTGTTTCCCTTTTCCACGCTGATTGAGAAAAGCCTGGGGCTGCCCTATCTGAAGCCGGCGATTTCCACAGTGCTCCTGCTGGGGGCGGGGGCAGTGGCGCTTTCCGCGGTCGTTTCCGCCCTGGCCGGCGCTGTGGCAGCCAGACGCCTGTCCGGCGTTCAGCCGGGAATCGCCTTGAGGGAGGGGAACTGAGTCCATGCTGACAGCCGATCAGATCAGTAAAACCTATTTCCGGAAAACAGGAGAGGCCAATTATTTTTACGCCGTTGCGCCGACCGACCTGCAGATTCCTGCCGGCGCGGTCACCGTCCTGACGGGAAAAAGCGGATCGGGAAAAACCACCCTGCTGCATATGCTCTCGGGTCTTCTTCCGCCCACGGAAGGCAGAGTATGGCTGGATGACACCGATCTGTACAGCCTGAAAGACGCCGCGCTTTCCCGTCTCCGATATGAGCGTATCGGCGTGGTTCCCCAGGCGCGAAGCGCTGTGGACACCCTCACGGTTCTGGAAAATATCTTCCTCCCGTCCATGATCTACGGAAGCCCGGCTCCGGAGAAG
>CADBLV010000195.1 GCA_902795555.1 uncultured Eubacteriales bacterium
ACCAAGAGCGATTATGACCGTGAAAAGCTCCAGGAGCGCCTGGCCAAGCTGGCCGGCGGCGTAGCCGTCATCCATGTCGGCGCCGCCACCGAAGTCGAAATGAAGGAACGCAAGATGCGCATCGAGGACGCCCTGGCCGCGACCCGCGCCGCTGTCGAAGAGGGCATCGTCCCCGGCGGCGGTGTGGCCCTGCTGAACGCCACCGCCAAGGTGCAGCATGAGCTGACCAAGTACCAGGGCGACGCCAAGACCGGCGTACAGATCGTCCTGCGCGCCATGGAAGAGCCCGTCCGTCAGATCGCCGCGAACGCCGGCATCGACGGCGCCGTCATCATCGACAACATCCGCCGCAGCCGCAAGCAGGGCTATGGCTATGACGCCCTCAAGGGCGAGTATGTCGACATGACCTCCCGCGGCATCATCGACCCGACCAAGGTGACCCGCAGCGCCCTGCAGAACGCGGCTTCCATCGCTGCCATGATTCTGACCACCGAAACGCTGGTGGCGGATATTCCCGAACCCGAACCCGCGGCTCCGGCCGGCGGCGGAATGGGCGGCATGTATTGATTCCGCAGGCTGTGAACACATTCAAACGGTTCCATGGGGACTGCCTCTAAAGGGCAGTCCCTTTTCAGAATTTGCAATTTCGATCCAACTATGATAAAGTAGGGGAGATTTCGACGCGGAAGGGAAGAGAAGCGTATGCCGATAAAGATTTCAAACGAACTGCCGGCCTACAGGACGCTGACGGAGGAAAACATCTTCGTGATGACGGAGCGTCGCGCAACTACGCAGGATATCCGTCCGCTTCGCATAGCCATCGTGAATCTGATGCCGACGAAGATCGACACGGAAACCCAGCTGCTGCGCCTGCTGGGGAACACTTCCCTGCAGGTGGAAACCGAGCTGATCATGATGACTTCCCATGTGTCCAGAAACACCTCCGCGGAACATCTGACCGCTTTCTATAAATCCTTCCCGGAGATCCGTCATCAGAACTTTGATGGCATGATCATCACCGGTGCTCCGGTGGAGCAGATGGCTTTTGAGGATGTGGAATACTGGGAAGAGCTTTGCGAAATTATGGAATGGAGCAAGAAGCATGTTCATTCCACCTTCCATATCTGCTGGGGCGCTCAGGCCGGGTTATACTATCATTACGGCATTCCCAAATATCCCCTGGAGAAAAAGCTTTTCGGGGTGTTTCCCCATCAGGCCGAACGGAAGAATTACATCCTGCTGCGGGGCTTTGACGATGTATTCATGGTGCCTCACAGCCGGCATACCACCGTGCTGCGGAAGGATATTGAGGCCTGCGGAAAGCTGAAAATTCTGGCTTCCTCGGAGGAAGCAGGCGTTTATGCCATGATCACCGAAAACGGCCGCCAGGTGTTTATCACCGGCCACAGCGAGTACGATCCCCGAACCCTGGAGAAGGAGTATCTCCGGGACAAACAGGCCGGTCTGCCCATTGAGGTTCCGAAAAACTACTATCCGAATGACGACGACACGAAGCCGCCGCTGGTGACCTGGCGAAGCCACGCGAATCTCCTGTATGCCAACTGGCTGAACTACATGGTGTACCAGACGACCCCCTACGATCTGGAGCAGATCGACGGGTAAAATTGGGTCTTGACAAACGCAACCGGAAAGGATATAATTCGTTTGTTGCGTTTAGGGGCATGGTGTAATGGTAACACGTGGGTCTCCAAAACCTTTGTTGAGGGTTCGAATCCTTCTGCCCCTGCTGACAGAAACCCCTTGAGAGTCTTTTTCTCAGGGGGTTCCGCTTTTTCTGCGAATCATCCTGACATATAAATGAGATCTTGCAGAAAGCTGAGGAGGAACCGGAGGAAAACATGAAAAAGGATCTGATTCTGATTGCCGGGGAAGCAGGGAAAATGATTCTGCAACGGCCGATGACCAGCATTACCGCCAAAGAAGGCCACGCGAACTATGTGACCAATATTGACTGTATGGTGCAGGAATACCTGGAAAAATCCTTGCTGCAACTGCTGCCGGGATCCCTGTTTATCGGAGAGGAGAAAGAGAACCGGGCCCTGACGGATGCACAGACATGGGTTGTGGATCCGCTGGACGGGACAACAAACATGATCCATGATTATCATATGTCCGCTGTATCCATTGCGCTGTGCCGAGAGAAAAAACCGGTGCTTGGCCTGATCCTGCAGCCATACACACAGGAGCTGTTCTATGCGGAGGCCGGTTCCGGCGCTTTCCTGAACGACTGTCCGATTCATGTGTCTGATACGGAGTATTCTGAGGCGCTGGTCGCGGTGGGAACCGCTCCGTATTATGAGGAACTGGAAAAGGCAGGCATGGCAATCGCATCTGGCTTCCTGCATGAATGCGCCGATTTACGGCGAAGCGGATCGGCAGCGATGGACCTGGCCTATCTGGCTTGCGGCCGGCATGATGTGTTCTTCGAGATGAGGCTGAAACCGTGGGATTACGCGGCCGGCAGTCTGATTGTCCAGGAAGCCGGAGGAAAGTTTGCGATGCCGCTGGCCAATGAGGTGAATTATGATCTGTCCACAGCAATCCTGGCTGCGAATTCGGTCTGTATGGATAAGGCGCTTGAAATGTTCAGAAGGCATTGCGGATGATCATGTCTGGATAGACGACGGCGACAGTGAATACACTGTGACATTGCTACGTTCATTCGCAACTTTCAGATTTTTACAGAACTGCCTGCGATGAATGATGGAATCACTGCAGGCAAGATGAGGAGAAAAAACATGTTCAGACCGATGAGACGGTTTAAGCAGCAGATCAGCGAAGAGGAATGCATCCGGATTCTGCGGGAAGAAAGACGCGGTGTGCTCTCCATGCTCGGGGAGGACGGGTATCCATATGGCATCCCGATGAATCACTGGTATAATCCTGACGATGGAAAGATCTATTTCCACGGCGCCAAAACCGGACATAAGATTGATGCCATCGCCGGATGTGACAAAGTCAGCTATTGTGTTTGGGATGCCGGATACCGCAAGGAAGGTGAATGGGCGCTGAACGTGAACAGCGTGATTATCTTCGGGCGGATCAGTCCGGTCACGGATGAAGAGAAGGCGAAACTGATATGTACCAGTCTGTGCAGGAAGTTTACGGATGATGAGGAATACATCCGGCATGAGCTGCAGAACGCGCTCCCGAGGGTTCAATGTCTGGAGCTAACCATTGAGCACATGACCGGAAAACTGGTAAACGAATCATGATTGTGACGATTCCTGATGATTTTGACCTGCGGAAAATTGCCGAAAGCGGACAATGCTTCCGTTGGCACGCCATTGATGAAAACACCTATCGGATCATTGCGGCAGATCGGTGCCTTTACATTTCTCAGATCGCAGATCAGACCTGGCAGACGGATTGCGATGAAAGAACATTCCGGGCGGACTGGTATTCCTATTTTGATCTGGATGAAAACTATCATGCCATTCGTGAACGAATCCCTTCTGACCGGGATCCTTTTTTACGAAAGGCCATGGAACATGAAAAAGGCATCCGAATTCTTCGACAGGATCCCTGGGAAATGCTGATTACTTCCATCATCACGCAGAACAGAAACATACCGGCCATTCAACGCTCCATAGAGATGTTATCGCAGACGTGCGGAAACCTTCAGCATGATTCCAAGGGCCGCGAATTCTATGCTTTTCCGGCTCCTAATCAGATCATCACGCTGAGCGAACAGCAACTGCTTGACTGCAAGCTTGGATACCGCTGGAAGTATGTACATGCTGCCGCGGAGGCCG
>CADBLV010000196.1 GCA_902795555.1 uncultured Eubacteriales bacterium
GAAGCAGCCCGTGCTCCTGATACATGGAGGCCATGATGGAAGTCGTGGATCCGATGGGTTCGTTTCGGAAGAAAACAGGGCGGCCTGTTTGCACGTCTGCCAGGCGATGATGGTCGATGATGCCGACGATTTCCGCCTGGTCCAGGCCTGAAACAGCCTGGCTCAGCTCGTTATGATCCATGAGAACGACCTTTTTCCGACGCGGCTTAATGAGATGATATCGGGAAAGGGTCCCAACCACCTTTTCTTCCTCGTCTAAAACGGGATAAGCGCGAAAACGGCTTTTCAGCACCGCGTCCTGCACATCATCCAGATAATCCCCCAGATGAAAATACACCAGATCGTCCCTGCAGGCGATACGACCGACCGGAACGGACTGAAAAAGCAGCCTCGCAGCCCGATAGGCATCGAAGGGCGTCACGATCAGACAGGTGTTGCAGGACAGACCCCGATAATTTTCCGCGGCTTCGCTCTGACAGAAAATGATGCAGGAAGCGCCGGCGGAAATCGCCTGATCCGCGACCCGGGTGTCGTTGCCGCAAAGGACAATGTTATTGGGATGAAAGGAGGCGTGAGCGCCGGAAAGCGCCATCACGACTTCTCCGGTGATTTCGTCAAATTCATCCTGGGACGAATTCAGAATATGCCCTTCCAGGGCGCCCAGGAGATTGAACACCGGGATGGACTGAACCACAGGACTGTTCAGGGATTCCATGTCGTTCTCCGCGATGCCTCCCGAGGTGATCAGCCCATAAAGGGTACCGTCCTCGCGGATAATCGGCAGGGCAGAAACACTGTTTCCCTGCTCCTTTAACACATTCCAGGCATGGGAAACCGGAACCCCCTCGCCCAGGGAAGGCGGCGTGTCATAATCGATGTCGGAAACCTGGGTGCGCACGGAACGGATGTACAGCGGGGGTTTAAACCCGAAACGATCCAGCAGAAAAGCGGTTTCCGTGTTCAGATGTCCGATGCGCGCGGCAATGTAGTTGTTTTCTCCCAGCGCATTGTTCAGGGCCGCATAGGCCATGGCTGAAACAATGGCATCCGTGTCGGGATTGCGATGTCCGATGACATAGATTGAATCCATTTGATACGCTCCATCCAGTATGATTAACGATCAGGAATGATCGAATGATTTAAAATGATCCGGGGCGGTTACATATTCATCAAGGCCATCCAGTCCTTGATTTTCATCAGCAGCTCGGCGTTGGTGTCTGCTTTTTCCATCATGGACATCAACTGCGGAATGGCCACGGCGGAGGGAACGGCGTTCAGCATGGAGCGAATCATGTTCAGGCCCTCCTTCTGGCTGTCCGTCAGAAGAATATCGGAGTTCTTGGTGTAGGTGCGTTCCAGATTGACGGCAGGGTGAACCCCGGCTTTGGCAACGGCCTGATCAAGGGTCAGCTCCATATTGGCCGTTCCTTTGAATTCCTCTACCACGGAATCATCTACTTTTGATCCGGTCTGTACATCCATGGCGGCGATCACGGTCAGGCTCCCGCCTTCCTTGCAGGCCCGGGCAGCGCCGAAAAGACGCTTGGCGCGGAAGAGACTGGCGGGATTCACCATTCCGGGCAGGCTGCGCCCCTGCTGGGCCGCAGCGGTGGTATAAATCTTCGCGAGCCGGGTGAGACTGTCAACCAGCAGCACCACATCCTTCTGCTGCTCCACCAGTCGCATGGCCCGCTCCAGCACGATCTCCGACAGGCGCAGGTGCGCTTCCGGAGCCTGATCAAAGGAGGAGGCCAGCACGGGACACGGGACGGAATCCCGAATTATCGTGGCATCTTCCGGTGTCACATCAATCAGGAGCATCAGCACGCTGACATCCGGATAATTGTCTGAAATCACCCGGGCATACTGCGTCATGATTTCCCGCTTGCCGGTGTCCGGCGGGGCGAGAATCAGGGCTCGCTGGCCAAATCCCAGAGGCGCAATCAGATCCACAAGACGCATGTCCATATTCGCTCTGGGTTCCGTGGATTCCAGGGAAATGCGCCGGGAGGGATAGACAGGCGTCAGTTCGTCAAAATGAGGCCGCGAGAAGGATTCCTCCTCCGGCACGCCGTTGACCGTGGAGATATACAGCAGGGCGGCATATTTGTCTCCCTCCCGCTGAGGACGAATTTTCCCGGAAATCATATCGCCGGTGCGCAGGCCGAAACGGCGAATCTGCGCCATGGAAACATAGATATCCCTGGAGGAAGGCAAATAGGACGGGGCCCTCAGGAATCCGTAACCGTCGGGATGCAGCTCCAGAACGCCGCCACCCTCTTCATAATCACCGGAAGCCAGCAATTCTTCCAGCGTCGGGGCGTTCATTCCGGTGTCCTGGGCTGAAACAGGCGAGAAAGGCTCGGCGGGCTTAAAATCGGAAGGGGTATAAGATCCGCCTACGGCAGGCGCTTCCGCGAATGCGGGCTCCCCTGAAGGCGCAGGAGCGAAAGGAGCTCCCGCGGAAGGAGCCTCAAAAGGAGTGCCCGCGGATGGAGCGGCCGAATAACCGGCTCCCGCGGAGGAAGACGCATAGGCAGTGCCCGCGGGTGATGCGGCAGCCCTGGGCCCGAAGCCGGATTCTCCAAGACGGGAGAAACGCTTCTCCGGCAGGGGAGACATAGGCCCGAAGCCTGAGCCGGCAGGAGCGCCCGATCCCGGCGAAGCAGGTTGCTCCGTCCGCTGGAAAGCCGGCTGCGGCGCGGAAGGCGCCGGACCGAAGCGCGGCGTGCTCCCGATGGGTCGATGGGGCTGAGCATACATCTGCTCCGCCGTCAGCTGACGACCGGAAGGCGTTGTGGCATGCCAGGAAGCCCGATTGGCATAGGGAGGCGGCGTCGGCAGGGAAGGCTTAGGGGCATGAAGCGGGCTGTCGTTATTGTGCCAGGCTGCCTGAAATCTCGGCTCAGCCGAAACAGGAGCACTGCCGGCCGGATTGTTACGATCCGTAACACGGGCGGTAGACTTTTCTGTCATCGGAGCGCTGCCGGCAGAAAACGCAGCGTTTTGAACGCCGCTGTCGGGAATCTCCGCGGTCTGAACACCTTCAGCGGGAGTGTCTTCCGCAAAACCGCTTTCGCTGTCTGATGATTCCTCCAGCTCCGGAAAGGTCATCTGAACGCCACTGCCGTCTTCCGGCAGGGCATTGAGAATTTTCTGAACGATCCCGGCTTTATCAATTCCGGCGCCAAGGGTAATCCTGTTCTGCCGGGCGAGCTTTTTCAGCTGAATCACGGTCATGGATTTTAATTCATTTTCTGTCATGGGCAGAAACCTCCTTTACATCTTCAGGGCAAACGTCACATCACGAACAACCGCCTGTTCCACTTCGTGCCGCAGGGGGCGGAAAGGGGGACGGTTTACGACGGAAAAACCGGCGGCCGCAAGCGCCTCGTCCAGAGACGCGGGCTTCAGCGTGAGCGTGTTGTAACTCAGGGCGATCACACCGCCGGAACGCAGGGATTGAAACCAGGCGGGAAGCACCCGCTTCAGCAGCGCGCTGAAGGAATCCGCATGCCCACCGTCGCGGGGAGCATGCTGAATTCCGTAGGGCAAATCAGAAACCAGAACATCCGCGCTTCTCTTTCGCACAAGGGCCGGAAGAAGGGAAGCATCGCCTTCAGCGAACGACAGCCACCGCCCCTGCTTCTGATCCCCCGGTGAACCGAAGGGATTGAAACGGCATTCCCAGACGGGGACAGCCTGTTTTCCAAACGTTTCGGAACGGCGCGCGGCATTGTGCCTGACCCGGTGATATTCCAGGTATTTCCGGAAATAGTCAGCCCCTTCCCGAATCGCCTTTTTATCTGTGTCCAGGCCAAGCGCCAGATGGCCTTTTTCCGCAGCGCAGAAAAGGGTCGTTCCTTTTCCGCACATCGGATCCGCAATCAACAGAGGAAAAAAATCTCCCGGCCGGGATGAGGCGCTTCTTTCAGGCGGATGTCCACCTAACAGCGAAACGGCCATATTGATCATCATCCGTGTGAAAGGAACAGCGGTTTTTCCTTTATATTTTAACACTTCGGGAAGATCTTCCCAAAGATAAACGCCGCCGGAAACAGACAGGGGCCGCAGGAGGCCGCCGCTGACCTGTTCGGCCATCAGCGAAACCGAGCTATGTCCGGCCAGATATGACAGTTCTGCATCGGAAAGCTCGCGACAGGTAAAACACAGAAAATCACTGTTTCCGAACTGATTCAGAACAACACTGCTTTGAATTCCAAGGGCTTCCAGCATGCCCTGAAGCTCACAGCAGGCCAGACGACCGAGCGACTGACGATAACGTATATTGGGGTGCTTTATCAGCTCAAACGAAAAAACCATGGCATCCTCTTTTCCTTAGAAGTTAAGAGGATTATAGCAGATTTCTATGGACTTTTCAAGCGCTCAGATCAAAAATCAGGGAAGGTTTCAAACAAAAAACCCTCCCCGGGAATCCCGGGAAGGGATTTTGCCACTCTTACCACTTGCGCTTGCGGGCGGCTTCAGCCTTCTTTTTACGCTTCACGCTCGGCTTCTCGTAATGTTCGCGCTTACGAACTTCCTGGAGAACTCCGCTGCGGGCGCACTGCCGCTTAAACCGTTTGAGCGCACTTTCCAGGGACTCATTTTCGCGGATACGAACCTCGGACACTGTTATCCC
>CADBLV010000197.1 GCA_902795555.1 uncultured Eubacteriales bacterium
CGGGGGAACAGAATGCCGCTTCCCAGAATGAAAAAAGACCAGATTCCGGCCAGCGCATAAAAGCGTCCGTCGCCTTCCCGAACTGCAGGCAGAAGAAAGGCGAAAAGGAAGAAAAGCACCGGGGAAATGAGCAACCCATTTCCCAGGGACGAACGTTTTCCTTTCATTCGCTCCAATCCTCCTTCCATCGGTCAGCGCGACGGGGCTGGGATGTAGGAGGCATGGCCGGATCGGGCACGATCTGCAGTGGAGGCGACATCCCGGGAGCTGTCGGACTGCCCGGGGCCTGAGGACTGACCATCCCGGGAGTTATCGGACTTCCCGGAAACTGAGGGTTGACCATTCCGGGGAGGGTCGGATCGCCCGGGAACTGAGGGCTGACCATTCCGGGAGGTGCCAGATTGCCCGATGACTGAGCGGTGACCATTCCGGGATATACAGGGGTGAAGGCCATGGAGGATGCACGCATGTCTTCCTGCTCGGCGGAGGACAGGGCCGCAAAAACCAGGAAGCGCAACTCTGCATCGCCAACGGTCAGATAAGCTCCGTGGGTCAGCGGCGCGTTTCGCGGGTTGGAACGGCAATCCATGAGGACAGTCCCTACATAGGCTTCACAGCCGCTGCGCGGTCGGATCATCAGACCGATGCCATCCTGCCAGGAAAAGTCAAGATGATGTTTTTTGACTCCCGGGCAGGGGATGACCAGATCGCAGGAACGCACACTGCCCAGCACCCCTTCCCAGGGCACGGGGAGCCAGGTTTCCTCCGGAAGCTCCCTGCTGCCGAAAACAACAATCAGCTCTCCCACCGTTCCGGCGCCCGGCAGGTTTCGCATCCGGTCCTTTCGCTCTTTTCCGGCACTGAGCAGACCAGCAAAGGAACGGAACACCAGCGAAAGAGCCAGTAGGACAAAAAGATAGCGCGCGCTGAGAGACAGCACTTCGAAAACATCCGGCGATACGCTGAACATCCTGACTCTTCCTTTCCGGGGCATGTTTCCGGACTGATCACGGTGCCCCTTCCGCATAATTCAAAGCAGATGAATCACACCGGATCAGGTCAAATCCGCGGGATCCAACCAGCTTTCCCAGCGGGACGGAGGGAAGCTGTCCCGGATGATCCGGGCCATGATCCTCTTTTCTCCGTCCGGCAGAAAAGCGCTGTATCGGGTGTAGAGCGCCTTCATCGCGGAAAAGGATCCCGTTTCCATACAATAGGCATGGAGCGCATCATAATGGACAGAATATACTTTCAACTGATCGAACAGGACGCCCATGACATCATCCGCAGCATCCTTCAGTTCAGCCGTGCGGATCCGCCGGGAAAGGCCGTTGTCCATGCGGGCGGCCATCCCCGAGCCGAGACGATCATACAGCAGGTTGAACAGCATATCCTCCAGACGGGCGGCAAGGCCGGAAAGAGATTCCCTGTAAGGCGCCCAGGAGCGCAGCGCTTCGGCGAGCCCGTCGCAGAATCCTGGTTCGTCTACCAGCGCCGAGCCAAGACGGGAACGCAGCGCCTCCCGGACATGCCAGCTCTCAATCATATTCTCCCATCCTCCTCTTTGAATGACCGGTTCACATCTGACAAATCAGCCTCATCCACGGAATCTGTTCGTATTTTATCACAAAACCGGCTGAATTCCTATGGTTTTGACAGAATTCACTGCAGAATATTACATATTATTAATTTTTCGGATCAAAAATGCAATGAAAAAGGGGGAACAAAAAAGGAACAGTCGGAATCGTTGCCGCGGATTCATAAATCTTGTAGAACGTGAGGTGTTTTCCACAAAAGATGGGGGGGAGGAGTATGGGTAATTCTTACATTTTTCCACAGGGAACCGGGGAGCGGGGCAGGGCAGGAGCGCTTGAAATCCCTTGTTTTTTTTGATAAGATGTTCAAGCCGGTTTGATCAGATGATTGCATTGTCCACCAAGTCCGGTTCGGGTTCTGCGTTTCCCGGGTGGGTATCCGGGCAGGGACACGATCGGGGATGGTATTCGTTTGCGCTGCTTTTTACCTCAGACGGTCTGAAGTCATTGCCGGTTCGAAGGAGTTTTGAGGAATGGATATAGAGTTGCTGTGGGAAAAAACCTGTGCATTGCTGACGCAGGACATGAACTATGTTTCCTACAATACCTGGATCGACGGAAATATGTACCCGGTGAAGCTGGAGGGAGACCAGCTGTATGTCTGCGTAAAAATGGAGCAGATGACCGGGATGATCGAAGCAAAATACGGTGTTCTGATCAACAGGCGGCTGACGGAAGCCGCCGGTCGCCCGCTGCGGGCTGTGCTGCTGTCCCGCAGGGAAATCGACGGGATGAATGTCGGCATTGAGCCGGAGCAGAGCGCCTCTCCGCAACTGAATCCCAAGTACACCTTTGAAAATTTTGTGGTCGGAAGCGGCAACCGCTTTGCCCACGCGGCAGCGCTGGCTGTGGCGGAAAGCCCGGCAGACGCCTATAATCCCCTGTTTATTTACGGCGGCGTGGGGCTCGGAAAAACGCATATCATGCAGGCCATCGGGCATTTCATCCATAAGACCGATCCGACAAAGCGGATTCTGTACATGACCAGCGAAAACTTTACCAACGAGCTGATCAGCGCCATCCAGACGAAGAAGACCTTCGAATTCCGCGAACGGATCCGGAATGTGGATGTGCTGCTGGTGGACGATATTCAGTTTATTGCAGGCCGGGAGAGCACCCAGCGTGAGTTTTTCAACACTTTCAACGAGCTGCATAATGCCAGCAAGCAGATTGTTCTGACCAGCGATAAGCCTCCGAAGGATATTCAGCGGCTGGAGGATCGCCTCTGTTCCCGCTTTGAATGGGGCCTGGTGGCGGATATCCAGCGGCCGGACATCGATACCAGAGTGGCCATTCTTCGGGAAAAAATCCTCCAGGACCGCATTCAGGTGCCTGATGACGTGCTGCAGCTGATCGCGGGAAAGATTGACAGCAACATCCGGGAGCTGGAGGGATGCCTGACCAGGCTGGTGGCCTATTCCTCAATGGTGGGCCAGCCGATCACTGTAGCGCTTTGCGAAAAGGCGCTCAAGGAGATTTTTGACCAGAAACGTCACAAGAAGATTACTGCGGAGCTGGTGCTGCAAACCGTCAGTGATTATTACGGGCTATCCATCGGCGAGCTGGTTGGGGCGACCAGACGACGGGACGTGGTATTTCCCCGTCAGGTTGCCATGTATCTGACCAGAGAAATGGCCGGGATGAGCTTACCGCAGATCGGTACGATTTTCGGCGGCCGGGATCATACCACGGTGATGCACAGCTGCAGAGCTGTGGAGGCAAACATCGCGGAAGATGAAAATGCAGCCATGGTCGTTAAAGACGTGAAACGGATGGTTCGCGAGGCTCATTAACCATGCAGGCCGGTGAAAACGCGGCGATGTTGAACGCCGGCGGGCAGGAGGCCCGGATGAATTCGGAAAGCGAAGCAGCAGGCATCGGTCGCTTCGCTTTTTTCTTTGCAATCATACGTCAGGCGTGATATAATATTTTTTGATACTTTTTGATTCGGGAGTGAATGGCATGCTAAACATGGAACAGCAGATCAGAGCGCTGCGGGAGAAAATGGAGCAGCAGATCAGCCAGGTTGATTCCAAGGAGACGCTTGCCTCTTTCTGGCAGGATTATCTGGGCCGGAAGGGGAGCATTGCCGATCTGATGAAGGGCCTGGGCGCCGTGGCGAAGGAAGAGCGGCCGGCCATGGGCAAAGTGATCAACGAATTCAAGGTGCTGGCGGAGGAAAAGTATAAGGCTCTGAACGAACGGATGGAGCAGTCCGAGCTTCAGGCGCGAAACCGTCGGGAGGCCGTGGACATCACACTGCCCGGAAAAGGGCGGCCGATGGGATCCCTGCATCCGCTGACCATCGTGAAGAACGAGATGCTCGGCGTATTTGCCGGAATGGGTTTTGAGATTTACGAAGGCCCGGAAATCGAGGACGACGACCATAACTTCACCCGGCTGAACGTGCCGAAGGACCATCCGTCCCGGGACACGCAGGATACCTTCTACCTGGACGACGAGTACCTGCTGCGGACGCAGACCAGCGGCGGACAGATCCGGATCATGGATATGGAAAAGCCCCCGATCAAGGTGCTGGTTCCGGGCCGCGTGTTCCGCTCCGACAGCGACGCGACCCACAGCCCCATGTTCCACCAGATGGAAGGCCTGGTGGTGGACAAGGGAATTACCCTGTGCGACCTGCAGGGA
>CADBLV010000198.1 GCA_902795555.1 uncultured Eubacteriales bacterium
ACTGATCGATCAGTTCGATGTTGCGGATGGATTCGTCATCGGGGGTCATATAGGCTGTTTTATAATGGGTATAGATCACCTTGCCCGGGGCGGCGCCGCCGGGCTTTTTGACGTATTTCCGGCGGGCATAGTCAATGGGGACAAGGGAGCTGAGCCGGCCTTTGGAATACCAGGCGGCAAGGAGGGCGGCCTGTTTCAGCGTTTCCATGGGGATTTCGCCTTCCGATTTGATAATGACATGGCTGCCGGGCATATCTTTTGCGTGAAGCCAGAGCTCATCCGGGGCGGCGCCGAGGGTCAGGCGGTCGTTCTGGGCGGCGTTTTTGCCGACCCAGATTTCAAGGCCGTCGGCGCTGCGATAGCGATAGGGCTTGCTCTGGGGGAGCTGGCGCTGCTGGCGGCGGTTGGAGATCTTTTTCATATAGCCGGTGCGGATCAGTTCCTGACGGATTTCCTCCAGTTCGCTTTCACCGACGCATTTATCCACATCCAGGAGCATGCCTTCAAGAAAATCCAGCTCCGCGAGGGTCTTCTCCTTCTGCAGGGCGGCAGTTTCGCGGGCGGAGCGGGCTTTCCGATACTTTTTAAAATACCGCTGGGCATTCTGGCTGGGGGTCAGCATCCGATCCAGGGGAACGGTGATTTCACCGCCGGAGGGGGAGGACCAGTCCGGAAGAATTGCCTCGGTCATGCCTTTTTGCAGTTGCCAGAGGTTTGCATTGATAGCCTCGCCCATGAGGCGATACTCTACCATGCGCTCAGCGGAGGCCAGCTCTTCCTCCTGCATGGCAAGCTTCTTTTCACAGCGTTCGACATGGGTTTTGAGCAGGCGGATCATGCCGGCGCTTTTCTGGGCTAGCCGGTCCCTGGCGTCCCGTTCGCCGAAGAAGATTTCCAGCGCTTCGGAAAGGGTGGAGCAGGGCTTCTGGGCGGAAAGGGAACGGGAGAGATAGGGAAAGGCGAAGACATCTTCCGGAGCGCCTTCTTCGCTCCAGAGCACCCGGGGTTCGGCCATGCCGGGGAGCCGCCGGAAGAGATCCGCCAGGCGTGCACAGGCTTCCGGGAGGCTGGCAGGCCAGTCTCCGGAAGTGGAGATACGATAGGCCAGCTCTTCGGCGGCGACGCGGCTGAGGCCGGCGATCTGATCCGCGAGGGCTTTATCAAAGCGCATGGCGGAAAGCGGGGCAAGACAGGATTCCAGTTCCTCAGCGGTGACCGTCCAGGGATTCAGTTTTCCTTGGCCGGGAGGCGGCGCATAGGGAAGACCCGGCTGAATCTGACGAACGCGGCTCATTTCCGCGTTCACATGGCGGGCGGCCTCGAGAATGCGGCCGTTTTCATCCAGCAGCATCAGATTGGAATGGCGGCCCATGATTTCCAGCGTCAGGCGGCGAAGCACGTGGTCTCCCAGCTCATTGATGGTATCCAGATCGATTTCGACAATCCGGTCGCCGCAGACCTGACGGATTTCCAGAACGCGGCCGCCGAGAAGTTGCTTGCGCATCAGCATACAGAGAGACGGCGGCTCGAGAGGATTGGGAAAAGAAGCCATCGTCAGGTGGCAGCGGGCATTATTGGGACTGGAACAGAGAAGGAGACGATGGTTTTGATTATTGGCACGAATCAGCAGGATGACCGTGTCGCGTTCCGGCTGGGTCACGCGATCGATTCGGCCGCCTTTGAGCATGGTGTTGAGTTCCCGCGCTGCAAACGCAAGGGTGATTCCGTCTAATGGCACGACCTGATTCCCCCTGATTATCCCCTTTTTTCCCTGTTTACCGCGTTTCGTACGTCAGGCCGAGATTGGCGCAGATCTGTTCGGCTTTGGAGCCGGCAGGAACGGAGAACACCGCCTGGGGACACTGCAGGAACGCGTCCGGAGCCATCACCGAAAGGGAGGCCGGAAGGGACACATGCTGCAGGGATTGACAATACATGAAGGCCTGTTCGGCAATATGGGTGACGCCTTCGGGGATGACCAGATCCGTCATGCCCGCGCAGAGGCAGAAGGCGCCCCGGCTGATGAGGGAGGTTGAGGCAGGAATGGTTATGGTCTTCAGGGAGACGCAGCCATAGAAAGCGTTTTCCCCGATGACGGAAACGTTATCCGGGATGACCAGATCCGTCAGGAGACGGCAGAGGTAAAAGGCTTCCTTTTCGATTTTGCTCAGAGATTCGGGCAGGGTGATATGCTCGAGCGATTCGGCGCCATTGAAGGCGCTGGGGCCGATCACCGCCAGCTTGGAGGAAAGATTGACCTCTGTGAGGTTGCGGCAATCGGCAAAGACGCCGGCATTCAGGGAGGTGACCTTTTCCGGGAGCGTGATGGAAGTGAGATTCCAGCAGCCGCGGAAACAGTTGATCCCGATCATCTTGATGCTTTCCCCCAGGGAGATGGAGGTCAGGCCCTTGCAGTTTCGGAGCAGGCCGGTCGGCAGGGACTTGACGCCTTTGGGGAAGGAGATTTCTTTCAGAGAACTGCAGCCGAAGAACGCTTCGGAGCTGAGCGAGGGGAATGTTTCGGGCATATTGATTTCGATTAGCTTCTCGCACAGATAGAAGGATCTGCGCTCCAGCGAGGTGACCGAGTCGGGAATGGTCACAGATTTCAGATATTGATTGCCGTAGAAGGCCATGGTCCCGATGGACTCGGTGTCATCCGGGATGGTGTAGGAGGAAGCTGTCTGGGAGGAGGGATAGCTGATGAGCATATGCTCCGTCTTGTTAAAGAGCACGCCTTTTCGGACTTCAAGAATGGGATGATCCGAAGAGACATTGATTCCGATGAGGGCGTCACAGCCGATGAAAGGATTGACGCCGATTTCCAGCAGAGAATCCGGGAAGGTAACCGTTTCCAGGAAGGTACTGTATGCAAAGGTCTGGGAACCGATTTTCCGGATACCCTCGGAGAAACGGACATTCACCAGGTCGTTATTCCAGGAGAAGGCGCCGTCGGCAATCTCGGAAACCGGCAGGCCGTCCAGCTCGGAAGGGACGGTCAGATTCGGGTCGCTGCCGTAATACTTGATCAGACTGATCGTCCCGTCTTCCAGAGGAAGATAGTCGTAATCGCCGCTTTGCTGATAGATGATCGTGTCGGCGGAGGCGACGGAAAAAAAGGCAAAAAGGAGGCAGAGAAGAAGGGGGAAAATCCAGAGTCGTCTGATCATCGCAAAAACCTCCAGGCCTTGTTGTGCACCATTCATCATAGCGCTTTTTGCGATTTCAGTCAATTACTACATATAGTGCCGGAACGGCCCGGTTTCCCCTATCTCGCTTTCTGTCTGTCCGGAACCTGCATCTTGACAGGAAACATCCGGAGAGAGGATAATATAAACAGGAAGAAAAAGATATGGAGTGTGGATGAGATGGATCGGGAAAAGCGGAAGGCGGAACCTTTTTTCGGATGGAGCCGGGCAGAAATCCGGCCGGGGGCCGGAACGGGAGAAAGCAGGGGAGACCTGTCGGAAGGACAGGGGGGAACGGAACCCTATTCCGGAACCCTGCTGGATCTGTATGAAGAACTGCGGGAAGCCTGGAGTGCGGACACCTGCGCGCCGCGGATGCGTGCGGGATGGACGAAGGAAAACAGAACCCTGGGACAATGTTCGGTGACGGCTTTTCTGGTGCAGGATTTTTTCGGGGGGAAGGTTTACGGCATTCCCCTGGAAGAGGGTGGATATCACTGCTATAACGTGATCGGCGGGGAGATTTTCGACCTGACGGATGCCCAGTTTGGGGAGAAGAAACTGGACTATGGCGGAAAGAATCCGGAGCAGTTTCGGGAAATCCATTTCCGGGACGTGGAGAAGTTGGAACGATATCGGAAGCTGAAACGGAGGATAGGCCATTGATTCGCAATATTGTGTTTGACATGGGCCAGGTGCTGGTCCGATTCGATCCGAACCGTTTTCTGGATCGGGAAGGGATCATGGATGCCGGGGACCGGAAAATCGTGATGAACGAACTGTTCCTGTCGGTGGAATGGGCGCAGATGGATCTGGGAACGATGACGGAGGAAATGGCGGAAGCGATGATCATGCCGAGAATTCCGGAGCGGCTGCGGGAAAAGGCAGGGCATCTGCTGTGGCACTGGGCGGATGACCGGGAGATGATCGACGGGATGGAGGAGCTGGCGGCGGGGCTGAAGGCCAACGGATACCGGCTGTTTCTGCTGTCCAACGCCAGCGTCGCCCAGCATACCTACTGGCCGCGGTTTCCGGTGAGCCGTCTGTTTGACGGAAAGCTGATTTCCTGCGATGTGCGGGTGGTGAAGCCCATGCCGGAGATCTATCGGATTTTCACGGAGAAGTTTTCTCTGAAGCCGGAGGAATGCCTGTTTATCGATGACGCGGCGATCAATGTGGCCGCGGCCGTCGCTCAGGGTTGGCAGGGCATCGTTTTTCACGGCGACGCGGAGGAACTGAAGCGGAAGCTGCGCCTGGCCGGAATACGGACGGAAGGAATCGCTTCCAATGCTTCAAAATAACGGTTGACAGACGGAAAGCACAATCCTATAATGAAATCAGGAGAACACCACCATATTTTGTGGATCAAAGGAGAAACGGGCAATGAAATACGTATTGGGAATTGATCTGGGAACTTCCGGTACCAAAACGGTTCTGTTTGATCAGAACGGGAAGGGCGTTTGCTCCGCGACGGTGGAGTATCCCATGTATCAGCCGCAGAACGGCTGGGCGGAGCAGGATCCGAAGGACTGGTACAATGCTGCGGTGAGCACCATTCGAACCGTGCTGGAGAAGAGCGGCGTGAATCCGGCGGATGTGGTATCCCTGGGCATCAGCGGACAGATGCATGGGCTGGTGATGCTGGACGAGCAAAACGAAGTGATTCGTCCTTCCATCATCTGGTGCGATCAGCGGACGGCGAAGGAATGCGAAGAGATTACGGCGAAGGTCGGATATGACAATCTGATCCGGATCACCGCCAATCCGGCGCTGCCGGGGTTCACGCTGAGCAAGCTCTGCTGGGTGCGGAATCACGAGCCGGAAAACTATGCCCGGTGCAGGCATGTGCTGCTGCCGAAGGATTATGTGCGGTTCATGCTGACGGGGGACTATGCGACGGAGGTTTCGGACGCCAGCGGTATGCAGATGCTGGATGTGCCGAACCGCTGCTGGAGCGACGAGCTGCTGGGAATTCTGGACATTGACAAGAGCCTGCTGGCCAAAGTGTATGAAAGCTGTGAGGTGACAGGCCATATTTCCGCGAAGGCGGCGAAGCTGACCGGGCTGAGCGAAAGCACCCTGGTTGTCGGCGGCGCGGGAGACAACGCGGCCGCAGCGGTGGGCACAGGCGTGGTGGAAGACGGAAAAGCGTTCACCACCATCGGGACCAGCGGTGTGGTGTTTGCACATACGGATAAGCTGGCGATCGACCCGCGGGGCCGGGTTCACACTTTCTGCTGTGCCGTGCCGGGAGCGTGGCATGTGATGGGGGTGACCCAGGCGGCAGGATTGAGCCTGAAATGGTTCCGGGATAATTTCTGCGCGGCGGAAAAGACGGTGGCCGAGGGGATGGGCGTGGATGCCTATGAGTTGACAAACAAGGAAGCGGCCCAGAGCCCCATCGGCGCCAACAAGCTGATTTATGCGCCGTATCTGATGGGCGAGCGGACCCCGCATCTGGACAGCGACTGCCGGGGCGTGTTCTTTGGCCTGAGCGCCATGCATCAGCGGCGTGATCTGCTTCGCGCGGTGATGGAAGGGGTTACCTACAGCCTGAACGACTGCCTGAGCGTGCTGGCGGAGATGGGCGTAGCTCCGGAGACCATGCTGGCCTGCGGCGGCGGCGGGAAGAGCCCCCTGTGGCGGCAGATGCTGGCAGACGTGATGAACTGTCCCGTGGCCACCACGGTGAATACCGAAGGACCCGCCCTGGGCGTGGCGATTCTGGCCAGCGTCGGAGCAGGGCTTTACGGCAGTGTGCAGGAAGCCTGCCGACAGATGATTCAGGTGAATCCGGCGCAGAACCCCATCGGGGAGAATGTGCCGAAATACGCGGCGGTGTATGAGGTGTATAAGAAGCTGTATAATGCGAACAGGGAGCTGTTTAAGGACCTGAGTGCCCTGCAGTAAGGCATGTTTTGTTTGCGATCCGCAAAGCGGGAGCGATCAGCTCTGCATGTGATCCGTAATCCACAGTAAGCTGAGGACGGATCATCAGCTAAGGAGCCAACCGACAGACCAACGCAGAAATCATGCAGAAATCATAAGGAGGAAATCGAAACATGAAATGCCAGTTTTGCAGCGCCCCGGACAGTAAGGTGATCGACTCCCGGCCCACCGATGACGGAAACAGCATCCGCAGACGTCGGGAATGCATCAAATGCGGCAGACGGTTTACGACCTATGAAAAGGTGGAGCTGAGTCCGCTGTTTGTGGTGAAGCGGGACGGTCGACGGCAAGCCTTTGACAGCCAGAAGATCAAGGCCGGCATCCTGCACGCCTGTGATAAGCTGCCTGTGAGCATGCAGCAGATCGACGATATCGTGACAAAAATTGAGCAGCGGGCCTATGCGTCCATGGACGGGGAGATTCAATCCGAGAAGATCGGGGACATGGTGATGGCGGAACTGAAGGAACTGAATGACGTGGCGTATGTCCGCTTCGCGGCGGTCTATCAGAAGTTTATGGATGTGGAAACCTTCATCGAAGAGTTGCAGAAACTTCTCAACGAAAAGGTGTAAAGGGGAGAGGGGACATATTTTGCCCACGAGCGCGAAGCGGAGTGGCTGCAAAATAGTCAACCGGCACGAAATGACAGACGTGAAATGTCGCTCATAGAGGAGGAAACAGCAGAATGTGGAGCTGGATTATCCGGATTGCGCTTTGGACGCTGGCGGGATATCTGGGCAGCCGCCTGATGAAGGACGGAACACCCAATGGCTGGATCGTAAACGTGATTCTGGGCTGGGTTGGCGGAATCATCGGATCCTTCGCGTTCCGGCTGATCGGCCTGGGGCCGAAGAATATGATCGGGGAAATCCTGGTTTCCGTGGCGGGCGCCTGCCTGGTGATCTGGCTGGTGCGCAAATTCGGGCTGGGACACTGGTTTGACAAATGATTCCGGATGGGATTTGATTCGGGAACAGCAAAAAGGCAGCCGTTATGGCTGCCTTTTTGCATGCTCTCGATGTCGCAGGAAACGGCCGGATCATAGGATTTCTTCAATATGATAGACATAATCCAGAGATTTCAGAGCTTCGATGATCTGCGTGTGGGTTTTGTACTTCTTCAGGATTTCATCGCTGACGGAAATGCAGATGGAATAAACCGAGAGGCCGCTGCCCACATAGGCGGGATTCATCTCGATTTCATCGATGGTCAGGCCCAGACGTCGGATGATGGTGACAAAATCCTGCAGG
>CADBLV010000199.1 GCA_902795555.1 uncultured Eubacteriales bacterium
CGGAAGATATGAACAGGATAATAATCCGGACAATGGACCGGAGGAAATTGAGTGGATTGTTCTGGATGTGCAGGGTGATCAAGCTCTGCTGATTTCAAAATATGGATTGGATGCGGCGCCATACAATCAAAAAAGAGTCGATACCACCTGGGAGAAATGCTCCTTGCGAAAATGGCTGAACGCTAACTTCCTGAAGGCAGCGTTTTCCAAGGATGAGCAAAAAGCAATCATCAAGACAAGGGTGGACAACAGTGCGGAACAGCGAAATTCTTCGTGGAAGACTTCAGGCGGAAAAGACACAAAAGATCAGCTGTATTTATTGAGCTATCAGGAAAGCAAAAAGTACTTTGAAGAAGATGAAGCACGGAGATGTGCGCCAACGGACTATGCAAAGAGCCATGGGGCATCGGCAGGCACTTCATACAAAACAATGGCAGGTGAAGCATCGGGGTGGTGGTGGCTTCGATCGCCCGGCTACAGTCAGGACTTTGCAGCCAATGTTAGCCGCGACGGCTTGCTCTACTACACCAGCGTCAACAATGGCAGTGGCTGTGTCCGCCCTGCTTTCTGGATCAATCTGAAATCTGAAATCTTCCAATCTGAATAAACATTCATCAAAATCATGACCAAGCCATCAAGCCAAAGAAAGATTATATCAGACAGTTTCGGAGCGAAAGAAAAAGACGGTTATGCAACAGAGAACACAGAATGGTCATGTCAGAAAGCTGCCCAGTGAGCCGGGAAACATTACGCCGCAAATGTGATTGTCCGATAACGAATGATCTGATAAAATAACGATGCGAGCTCTGTTCTCCGAAGGATGGATCATGTGGCGGAGCAGGGAGCAAAGGGAGCGTGAGATGATATGAGACGGGAGATTGCGATCGGCGTTCAGGATTTCGAAAGCATACGGACAAGCAATGCTTTCTATGTGGATAAAACAGATCTGATCCGGGAATGGTGGGAAGGAATCGATGCCGTGACCCTGATTACCCGTCCCCGTCGGTTTGTGAAAACCCTGAATCTGTCCACGCTGAACTGCTTCTTTTCCAATCAGTATGCCAACCGAAGCAACCTGTTTGAAGGGCTGCACGTATGGGATGATCCGGCCATGCGGGAACAGCAGGGAAAGTGGCCGGTGATTTTCCTGAGCTTTGCGAATATCAAAGGCACAACCTTTGAGGAATCCATCATTCAGATGAAGAAGGTGCTGTCCGCGTTGTATTCGGGTTTTCCGGAGCTGTTTGCTTTTCAGGGATTTGATCAGAATGAACGGAAGGAACTGGATGCCATCGGCCCGGATATGTCCGATACAGACGCTGCGTTTTCTATTCAGCTTCTGTCCCGGCTTCTGAAGAAGATTTACGGGAAAAAAGCGCTGATCTTTCTGGATGAGTACGATACGCCGCTACAGGAAGCCTATGTGCATGATTACTGGGATCGGCTGGTTGCTTTTACAAGAACCATGTTTAACAGTGCTTTCAAAACAAATCCTGCCATGGAGCGGGCGATCATGACCGGAATCACCCGGGTCAGCAAGGAATCGATCTTTTCCGATCTGAACAATCTGAAAGTGGTTACGACGACATCTGAACCATATGCTACCTGCTTTGGCTTCACGGAGGAGGAAGTGTTTCAGGCGCTGGCGGATCAGGGGTTTACGGAAAAGGATCAGCTGGATGTCAAAGTCTGGTATGATGGGTTTACCTTCGGAAATGTAACGGATATCTACAATCCCTGGTCGATCACCAACTACCTGGACATCGGAAAGCTGGATGTTTACTGGGCGAACACCAGCAGCAATGCTCTGGTCGGCAAACTGCTGCGCAAGGGGCCGCCGGAGATCAAGGATCTATTCGAAACGCTGCTAAAAGGCGGGAATGTGACCGTTCCGGTGGATGAGCAGATTGTTTTCAACCGGCTGGACACGAATCCTTCCGCAGTGTGGAGTCTGCTGCTGGCTTCAGGGTATCTGAAGATTGTGAAGGCTCAGGGAACACTGGAAGCAGACGATGCCGGAACAGAAAGGCAATATACCCTGACCCTGACCAACCGGGAAGTACGCCGGATGTTTACGCTGATGATCCAGAGCTGGTTTGAGCAGACCGGGGGATTGTCGAAATTTGCCGGGGCCATGCTGAACGGGGATGTCGCGGGAATGAGCCGCTATCTGAACGATATCATGCTGACGAGCATGAGTTCCTTTGACGGCGGGAAGAATCTGTCCATCAAACTGCCGGAAAATTTTTATCATGGGCTGGTATTGGGCCTGCTGGCCGAGAACACCAGAGATTACATCGTGAAATCCAACCGGGAGAGCGGATACGGCCGATATGACGTGGTGATGGAACCGATTCGGGATCATCTTCCCGCGGTGATTCTGGAATTCAAGGTTTTCGACAGACTGGACGGCGAAAACGCGATGGAAGACACGGCGGCCAACGCACTGAAACAGATCGAGGAGAAACAGTATGCGACCGATCTGATCGCCCGTGGGATTCCGGAAGAACGCATCCTGAAATACGGTCTGGCATTCGCCGGTAAAGAATACCTGATCCGGAAGGGTTCATGAGATCCGGATTGGATACTTCCGGAACACAGAGGGCGGAGAAAAATGGCACGAAATGGAGCGGTTGTGGCAATAAGCAACCCAACGGAATGAGCCGGAATACGTCTCGTTGCACGGTGAATGCATGAACGAAATATACTGATAAAGCCGAAAGGGGTAAAAACAAA
>CADBLV010000200.1 GCA_902795555.1 uncultured Eubacteriales bacterium
AGATTGCCATGCTGCCGGACTCTCCGGGGTGTTATCTGATGAAGGATGCCTCGGGAGAAGTGATTTATGTAGGCAAGGCGGTGAATCTGAAAAACCGGGTTCGGAGTTATTTCCGGGATACCGCCCATACGCCGAAGGTGGCGGCCATGATTTCGCATATCGATGATTTTGAGATTCTGCTGTGCGAGACCAATCTTGAGGCTTTGATTCTGGAATGCAATCTGATTAAGCTGCATCAGCCGTATTACAATATCCTGCTGAAGGACGACAAGCACTATCCCTATCTGAAGATTAATCCTAAGGAGGCGTTTCCCCGGCTGGAACTTTGCCGACGGATGGAGAAGGACGGAGCGAAGTATTACGGGCCGTATATCGGGGCCAGCGCTGTGCGGGAAGTGATCGAGACGGTGCGCGGCGTATTTCCGCTGCGTACCTGCCGTCAGGCTCTGCCGGCAAAGACGCCGAAGCGGCCCTGCGTGAATTATGACATCGGGCGATGCATGGCCCCCTGCGCGGGACTTTGCTCAGAAGGCGCCTATGCCGAGATGATGAAAGGCGTGACGCGCTTTCTGGATGGGAACTATGCCGAGGTGATCGAAGCGCTGCGGGCTGAGATGAATCAGGCCGCGGAGGCGATGCGCTATGAGCGGGCGGCCCAGATTCGGGATAAGATTCGGGATGTGGAAGGGCTGATGGAACGTCAGATCGCTCTGCGGACGGATCGCAGCGAGCAGGACCTGATCGCGGTGAGCATGGATGGACTGGACGCGATGATTCAGGTGATCTATGTGCGTGGCGGTCGGATGGTCGGCGGGGATCATTTTGCGCTGCCGCGGGAGGGCGGCGAGGACCCGGGCGAGGTGATCGCCGGGTTTATGACCCAGTATTATGAGAATGCGGGGCTGATTCCGAGAAACGTGCTCTGTCAGACCCTGCCGGAGGGAGCGGCGCAGGAGCTCGAGGCATGGCTGCGGGAGAAGAAGGGTTCGGCTGTCAGCGTCGCGACGCCTGTGCGGGGCGAGAAGCATGAGCTGGTGCTGCTGGCGGAGAAGAACGCCAGGGACGCGCTGGAAAAGCGGAATGCCCGAAGAACCATCCAGGAGGAACGGACCATCGGGGCTGCCGAGAAGCTGGGGAAGATTCTCGGGATGGATCACTATCCGAGACGGATTGAAGGATATGACATCTCCAACACGCAGGGGGAACAGAGCGTTTCGTCCATGGTGGTGTTCATCGACGGGGTTCCCGCGAAGAAGGAATACCGGCATTTCCGGATCAAGACCGTGGTCGGGGCGAATGACTTCGCTTCCCATTATGAGACGATGCGGCGAAGGTATCTGCGGGCGATTGCGGAAGGCGCCCTGGAAAGTTCGACCGGGCCGGAAAAGGAAGGCGCGGACGGGACGAAGGGCGGCGAAAAGAAGTTTTCCGACCTGCAGGAATGCCCGACCGGGCCGGAAAAGGAAGGCGCGGACGGGACGAAGGACGGCGAAAAGAAATTCTCCGACCTGCCGGATCTGATTCTGATTGACGGGGGACCGCAGCAGCTGCGGTTTGCGCGCCAGGCGCTGCTGGATCTGGGGATTACGCCGCCGACCATGTTCGGGCTGGCGGAACGGCTGGAGGAGATCTGGCTGCCGGGAGCGGAGACGCCGATTGTGCTGGATCATCATACGCCGGAGCTGCAACTGGTACAGCGGGTTCGGGATGAAGCGCACCGGTTCGGGATTATTCACCACCGGGTTTTGCGGGCCCGGGCTTTCACGCATTCCAGACTGGAAGACATTCCCGGGATCGGGCCGGCCCGAAGGAAGGCGCTGCTGAAGGCGTTCGGGAGTATCCGGGCGATCCGGGAGGCGGATACAGAGGCACTGAAGAAGGTGCCCGGCATGACGGAAAAGGCCGCGGAGGCCGTGCGGGCATCATTCGGAAAGGAGGAAAAACATGGCGGAGGCACTTTGGGTCAGGACCATTCAGCATCACCGGACTGACCGGCAGACGACGGTTCCCTGCTCCAGGGACAACGCCCGGGAGGCTCTGCGGGAGGCCTGCCATGAGATGGACCTTCCGGAGCCCCTGTGGCTGGAGAAAAACGAGAAGGAGTGGGAGACGTTCGGAATGACACGGTTTCTGCCGGATGCGTTCTTTGAGATGGTTCCGTTTGAACGGATGGAGATCGAATATATCGATCCGGACGCGCCGAAAAAGAAAAGCAAAGACCCGCGGAACGCATTCTGACGCGGAAGAGGATTCTGAAGACGATATCGAAAGACTTGAAGAGCGAACTGGAAGCCGAGATTGAGAAGGAGAAGACAGACCCGGAAGATGAGATTGGAAGACGAGATTGAAAAACAGGATTGAAGGAGGAGTATGAATGGATCAGCGGATTTCTGAATTGCTGGACGGATGGCGGGAAGAGTTTACGGAGACGCTGCAGAAGTGGATTCGCGTGCCTTCCGTGAAGGGGCCCGCGGAGGCGGGAGCGCCTTTCGGGCGGGAGATTCGGCGCATGCTGGATCTGGCGCTGGAAGACGCCCGGCGGTTTGGGTTTGAGCAGGTGCGCAATGTGGACGGATATGCCGGAGACGTGACGCTGGAAAGCGACGCGAAGGCGGCGGAGACGCTGGCTGTGCTGGGACATCTGGATGTGGTTCCCGTGGGAGATGGGTGGACCCGGCCGCCTTTTGAAGGCGTGACGGAAAACGGGCGCATGTACGGGCGGGGCACCAATGACGACAAGGGGCCTATGCTGGCCGCGCTGTTCGCGATGCGCGCGATTCGGGAAGCCGGAATTCCCCTGCGGAAAAACATTCGCCTGATCTTCGGATGCGATGAGGAAGAGGGCTGGGCGGACATGGCGTATTACGGGGAGAAAATCGGGATTCCGGACGTTGGTTTCAGTCCGGATGCCAGCTTCCCGCTGATCAACACCGAAAAGGGCATGCTTGCCTTTACCTTCCGGGGGCCCGCGGCGAAAACGGGGCTGAAGGTGCTGAAACTGAATACCGGGAACCGGATCAATGTGATTCCCGGAGAATGCAAAGCGCTGGTGGAAGGCGGAGATCTTCCGCGGGGCGCGGAGGAACTGGCGGAAAAGGTTCGCAGGTACGCGGAAAAGACCGGACTGCCCTATGAGGCGAAGGTAGGGCCGGAGGGCGTGGAGCTTACCGCGCACGGCATTCCCGGACACAGCGCCTATCCGGAAGGACGGCGGAACGCGATCGGCATGATGCTGCTCCTTCTGCGGGAGCTGGGAGCCGAAGGCCCTGTGGCGACGCTGGCTGAGGCTGTGGGCCTGGAAAGCAACGGACAAAGCCTGGGCTGCGCCTGTGAGGACGAGGTTTCCGGGCCGCTGACCTGTAATATGGGGATTTTGCGGCTGGAGGACGGCGAATGGATCGGGACGCTGGACCTGCGCTGCCCCGTTTCCGCGGATCAGGAAAAGCTGAAGGCGGAGGTTGCCGCCCATCTGCCGGGAATGACGCTGACGGTGGATGTTCAGAAAGCGCCGCATCATGTGCCGGCCGGGAGCGAACTGGTGCAGAATCTCCTGTCGGCCTACGAGGAAGAGACCGGATGGAAAGGCGAGGCGATGTCCACCGGCGGCGGCACCTATGCCAAGGTGCTCAAACAGGGCGTGGCCTTTGGGGCCACTTTCCCGGACGAAGAAGATCTGGCACACCAGGCCGATGAGTTTGAGGACATCGGACGCCTGATTCTGGCGGCGAAGATTTACGCGAACGCCCTGATCCGGCTGTGCGCAGATGCCTCCTGAGGTATATTTTGTTTACAGAGGAGAAACACGATGATTACAGTCACAAATCTTTCCCTGACATTCGGAGGTCAGAAGCTTTTTTCCGGGGCGGATCTGAAATTCCTGCCCGGGAACTGCTACGGGATTATCGGGGCCAACGGCGCCGGGAAATCCAGCTTTTTGAAGATCCTTTCCGGAGAGCTTGAGCCGACCACCGGATCGGTGACCATTCCGCCGAACGAACGGATGAGCACCCTGAAGCAGGACCAGTTCATGTATGACGAATATCCCGTGATGGATACGGTGATCATGGGCAATCCGCGGCTCTATGAGATCATGAAGGAGAAGGATGCCCTCTATGCGAAACCGGACTTCAGCGAGGCGGACGGGGAAAAGGCCGCGGAGCTGGAAGGTGAATTCGCGGAGATGGACGGCTGGAACGCGGAGAGCGATGCCGCGACCCTGCTGACCGGGCTGGGCATTCCCGCGGAGGAGCATACGTCGCTGATGAAGGATCTCAA
>CADBLV010000201.1 GCA_902795555.1 uncultured Eubacteriales bacterium
CATCCCCAGTCCTTCACCTCGGAGGCGGAGCTGATGGCGCGGCTGCAGGCGAAGTATCCGGACTCGGACCGGCTGGAATGGGACCGGAAGAGCGACAACTACGATTCCCTGTCCCGGGCGGACGTACTGATTTCCGATTTTTCCGGCGTGGTGTTCGACTATGCCTTTGTGTTTGAAAAGCCCGTGATTTACGCGGACACGTCCTTCGATCCCAAACCCTATGACGCTTCCTGGGTGGAAGGCCCCATGTGGCATGAAACCGTGCTGCCGAAGATCGGCGTACAGCTGACGGAAGAGAACGTAGGCCGGATCGGGGATGTGATCCGGGCGTGCCTGGATTCTGCGGAACTGAAGGCCAATATCCGGCAGGTGCGGGAAGACTCCTGGCACTGCATCGGGGAATCCGCCGTGAAAGTTGCGGACTGTCTGGAGGAAATCGTGGCACCGGCCGGGCAGAAGGACGCTGTTCAAAGCGGTTCCGAACCGAAGGATACAGCGCTTTCCGGCGTCATGTAATACAGAAAAAACGGGGCAGAGGGAATGCAAATGACTGTTTGGGAAATGCTGCACAAGCTGCTTCTCGGACCGATCGAATTGCTGTTCGACGTCGTGTTTTCGCTGTCGAAAGAATTCACGGGCAGTCCGGTCCTTTCCATCGTCGTTCTGAGCATTGTCATCAACCTGCTGGTGCTGCCTTTATATAAGAAGGCGGATGATCTTCAGAAAGAGGAACAGGAGATCCAGAAGCGGCTGAAGCCCCGGATCGACCAGATCAAGGAAGCGTTCACCGGCGACGAGCGGTTCATGATGCTCCGGACCTTTTACCGCCAGAATCACTATCAGCCCTATTACGCGCTGCGGGGTTCCCTGTCTTTGCTGCTGCAGATTCCCTTCTTCATGGCGGCCTACAATTTTCTGTCCGGCCTGCAGGCGCTGCGGGGCGTCTCCTTCGGACCGATCGCGGATCTGGCCGCGCCGGACGGGATGCTTTCCCTCGGCTCCGTCACGATCAACGTGCTGCCGATCCTGATGACGGGGATCAATATTGTCTCCGGCATGATCTATACCCGGGGCCAGCCCCTGAAGAGCAAGATCCAGCTCTACGGCATGGCGCTGATCTTTCTGGTGCTTCTGTATGATTCCCCGGCGGGTCTGGTGCTGTACTGGACGCTGAACAACCTGTTCTCCCTGGGGAAGAATCTGCTTGGCATGCTGAAGAAGCCCTCCGGAGAAGCTGAAAAAGCCGGAAAAGCCGCAGGAGACGGAGAAGCTGAAAAAACTGAAAAGGCAGGCCGCGCCCTTCCGGCGGGGATTGTAAAGCACCAGCGGGCTATCTTCCTGACCGCCTGCGTGCTGCTGACGGCGCTGACCGGGCTGCTGATTCCCTCCGCCCTGATTGCCGACTCTCCCGCCGAGTTCGTTGAACTGAACGCGCTGCGGTCCCCGCTGGTGTATGTTTTCCACAGCTTTCTGCTGGCCGCCGGTACTTTCCTGATCTGGAGCGTTCTTTTTTATCTGCTGGCGGAAGAGCGCCGCCGTCCCCTTTTTGCGCTCCTTTTTGCCTTCCTGGCCCTGGCGGCGGTGGCAGACTATATGTTTTTCGGCACAGGGTACGGCAACATCTCCTCCCGCCTGATCTATGACAACGATATCCATGATACCGTCACCCTGTCGGACAAGCTTCTCAACGCCGGCATCCTCTGCGGCATGGCCTGCGCGGTCTATTTCCTCTGGCGGAAAAAGACGGTGCTTCTCCGGGCAGCCTGCACGCTGACCGCCCTGGTGATCGGCGGAATGGCGCTGGCGAATATGATTTCCGTTGCCGGAAAGATGCCGGAGATTCAGCGCCTGGCGGAGCAGCGGAAGGAAACCCGGGAAAAGACCATTCATCTGGACCGGAACGGGAAAAACGTGGTCGTTCTGATGCTGGACCGGGCACTGGGGTATTTTACGCCGTTTATCTTTGCGGAAAAACCGGAGCTGCAGGAGCAGTTCAGAGGCTTCACCTGCTATCTGAACACCATTTCCTACGGCAAGGGCACCCATTCCGGCACGCCCGGCCTCTTCGGCGGCTATGAGTATACGCCGCTGAAACTGCTGGAGCGCGGGGACGCCTCCATGGTGCAAAAACAGAACGAAGCCCTCCGCCTGATGCCGCTGATCTTTTCGGAGAACGGGTTTGACGTGACCGTGCAGGATCCGCCTTATGCCAACTACTCCATGATCATCCCGGATCTGACGATCTACGACGATCATCCGGAAATTCACGTGTATTCCACCAAAGGCGTCTGGGAGGGCAGCGATTCGGACGACAGCCAGGAAGGCATCGCGGACCGGAACCGCGTGCGGGAGCGGAACCTGTTCTGCTACAGCGTGTTCCGGGCCGCCCCGGTTCTGCTGCATTCAAAGCTCTACGACAGCGGGAATTACAACCAGACGGACAAGGCGCTGCACGATTTCGTGACCACCGACGATTACCTGATGATGAAGAATCTGCCGGCAATGACGCAGGTGCAGGCGGAAGGCGTGAACACTTTCCTGATGAAAACCTGCGATCTGACCCACGAGCCGCGATTCCTGCAGGAACCGGCATATGAGCCGGCGGCCTCCATCGACAATGAACGGTATGATCTGGAGCATCCGACCCGGACCGCGGCGGACGGACGGGAAATCCAGCTGACCACCGACAAACAGAAAATGCATTATCAGGTGAACATGGCCGCAATGATGCTGATCGGGCAGTGGCTGGATTATATGCGGGCGGAAGGCGTTTATGACAACACCCGGATCATCCTGACGGCGGATCACGGCATTGCCCTGGATTATCCGGAGACCTGGTCGGAAACAGCGCAGCAGGATACCTGCGCCTTCTATCCTCTGCTTCTGGTGAAGGATTTCGGGAGCGAAGGGGATTTTTCCTACAGCAGCGAGTTCATGACTAACGCGGACACGCCGCTGCTGGCCTTCGGCGGACTGGTGAACGATCCGGTGAATCCGGCCACCGGGGTTCCGGTGACGGATTCCATGAAACAGGAGGACACACAAATTCTTTGCAATACCAGTATAACCAACGATTTCGACGCCGCCGGGAATTCCTTTTTCAAAGGCATGGACGAAGGTTTTTACGCGTTTATCCATCATGACCGGGCCGATCCGGAGAGCTGGAAGATTGCGGAAATCGGAGATTGATCAGGAAAGGTCAAATTTCAAAAAGGGTAAAAAAAGGCACCGCCGGGCATTTCCCCGGGGTGCCTGATTCTTTTGGAGCTGAATTATTTTCGGCGCAAGTTTGGATCAACGAGACTCTACCCCCGTGATCCAAAGGTTGAAAGCCAGCACCGGGATCATCAGCAGCCGGTAGGTGGTCCAGCCGTGCACCAGCACATGGTTGGAGAGAATGAAATAGCGGCCGAGGGGGAGCAGGATCATCACCAGAAGCAGCAGGACTTCGGAAAGGGAGAAGGCGCATTTCTCTTTTCCGCGGATCCGCCGGATCACCGTTCCCGCAATGAAGAGCAGCTCCAGCAGATTCCACCAGTTGTTTTCAAAAGCGATCTGAATGTTATGGAGGACCGCGTCCGTGCGGCTGCCTTCGCTCAGGCCCGTGCGGAAGAAGAACTGATCCAGCATTTCCCTGAAGACGCCGGGATCCTTCAGCACCGCGTAGGCGGCCCATTTAAAGACCATCATCCCGACCAGTCCGGCCATCCAGGCGATGAAAAGCTCCGCCAGACGGCCGAGCAGTTTCAGCGGCTTTTCCGGAACGCCGGTCAGGAGAAAGTAAAACAGCACCGGCACGCCGAAGCAAAGCAGCTGGATGTAGTTCATGTTGAAGTAATAGGTGGCCGCGCCGGTGATTCCGAAGAGCAGCCAGCCCCGTTTCTCCAAGGTTTCCCTTTTCAGCCAAAGCATCAGGATACAGGGAACCATCATGCAGACGAAGAATCCGAAAGAGGCCATGTTCAGCGCCATGGTCACCGGATGGATCAGCAGCAGGGAGACGATCACCGGAAGGATATACCGCTGCAGCCCGCGCTTCATCATTCCCCGGAGCAGGATCAGAAACAGAAACAGGCCCAGGTACAGGTTGATCTGGCGGATCCCGGAGTAGTGGGTCAGCTCCAGCAGGATCTTCATGACCACGGTGTATCCGTTGAAGAAACGCTTGTTTTCGGGGATCAGGGACGCGGATGCCGGGTCCTCCACGGCGGTTTTCAGCTTTACGATGGGATCCCGGTATCCGTCCGCGGCCGGCGGTTCAAACTGATAGCCCTCCAGCACGCAGTCCAGGATCGGCGCGTCGCTTCCGCCCACCAGCGCCTGGTTCAGATACAGGGCTTCGGTGTAGTTGTCCAGCTGGGCCCCGGCCAGCTTCGGGGTCACCGAGTGATAGACCCCTTCGTCATAGAGCTGATCCACGGAGGCTTCCACATGTCCCCGGATGCTCCCCGTGGGCAGCAGAAAGCTCAGTGCCAGCAGGATCAGGCCCAGGATCCCGCAGGCCACGGGAATCAGGGCGATCTGCAGTGTCCGTATCAGACCTTTTCGTATCAATGCACTGCCCTCCTTCAGGCGCCGGGAATGGAAAGAATTCTGCTGTCCGTCAGGATGTTCAAGCCCGGGATGTCCACCGACATCAGCAGGATGAACAGCCCGATGAACACCAGCAGATACAGCATCAGGCCCTTTTCGCGGAAAAGCTTTTCGGGCTTCTGCACCGCGGAGTCCCGGGCAAAGGACAGATGGAAATAGTAGCCGAAGAGCCCGATCAGGAACGGCATGAGCAGCACCAGCTCAATCCGGTATTTGACCAGGAAGGTGCCCAGGAAGAAAACAGAGCACATGGCATAGAAAAACGCGGACACCAGCAGGGACTGTTCCGTGTAATATCGGAAGGATTTCCGGTACAGGCCGGCCACCTTCCGGTCGCCGATCATCCGGTATTCCGCGAAGCGCTTGGTGGCCATCAGGAAGGCTCCGGCCATCCAGTAGCCCAGGAGCAGGCTGCTCGGCGGAATCGTCGTTCCGGATGCGATGAACCAGCCCATCAGCAGGCGGATCGCGTTGTTGACGGATTCGCTCAGCACGTCCAGGTACGGAACGTCTTTTGTGCGGAAGGGTTTCACGTTGTAGAGCAGGCCCATCAGCCACAGCCAGCCGCTCATGCAGAGGAACGGGATGTTCACCAGCAGGGAGATCCCGAAACCGGCCAGGGACAGACAGGCCCACAGGGCCCAGACGACCCGGCCGTTCACGCCCTCCGACACCACGCTGCGGTATTTCTTTGTCGGGTGGTATTTGTCAAACTCCGCATCCAGCCATTCGTTGATGACGTAGTTCGCGGAGGCGATCAGGCAGGTGGCGAAGAACCCGGCGCAGAGTTTCCAGATCAGCTCCCCGGAGAAGGCGGTTTTCGTCAGAAACAGGGACGCCACCAGGCCCGGGAGTATGAAGAGCTGCTTGATCCAGTGATCCAGGCGCATGATGCGGATATATTTCTTCAAGGATGGAACCTCCAGAGATTGTAATGTACGAGCTTTACAGATGATGTGGATCAACGAGACTCTACCCCCGTGATCCAAACACGGTCCAGCAGATCTGTTTCGTGGTTGACGGCAAAGATCGAGCGGTTGGCGATGTCCGCCGGGCTGGCAAAGAGGGCTTCATAGTCTTCACGGAAGACGTCGTCCGCTTCCCAGATCATCACGTAGTCATAATCCTTCAGCTTTTCCCGCCATTCCTCCGCCGGGATCACGATCGTCCAGATATCCCCGGGGTAGAGAGATTTCGTGTGGTCGGAAATGCTGAAGCCCACGTTGATTTCCCCGTTGGCGGGGCGGATGCCGTAGCGGAGCGGCCAGAACTCGAAGCCCGTCGATTCCTGTGTGATGATCCAGACGTGCTTCTCCTCCCCGCCCGTGATTTCGTTCATCTCCCGGACGAAAGAGTCAAGGCGCCCCTGCACATAGTACTGGTCGCTGACGGATTCCCGGCTCAGGTATTTCCCCAGGATCGCCGGATTCAGGGTCATGGCCCCGATCAGCACGCAGACGCCGACGCTCGCGATCGTCCGGCCGGGTCTTTCCTGGGTCCAGGCAGCGAACAGCAGGAAAATCATGACGGTCAGGCAGGTCAGCACGATGCCCATGTAGCGGTCAAAGCTGACCAGCGTTTCGTCTGTGCTCAGCAGGAACATATAGAGCAGCGGCATACCAAGGCAGTACAGCACAAAGGTCACCAGCGCGCCGACGGCCGCCGCTCTGTGCCGGCTCTTTCCTTCCGGATCCTGCCGGTTCCAGAGGATCCACGCGACGATCAGCAGGGCAAACAGAATCGCCGCCAGAACCGGGTAGCTCAGCTTGACTTCGATGGGCCCGTGGAATCCGACAACGCCCGTCAGCAGCCGGTTGACGGTGACCCCGCCGATCTCCGCCGCGTAGCCTGTCGTCTCCTGCCCGGTGATCACCCGGAACAGGGCGCCCAGATCGATGCTCTGCCGGAATTTCATCGAGGCCGCACGGTTCACCCGGATGCTGATTTCCCAGAGGATTTTGGGCAAAGCCACCGCGGCCGCCGTCAGGGCTGTCAGACCCAGGAATTTTCGCGCCGTCCCGCGGTTTCGCGGCCGCTCCGAGATCAGAAAGGCCGCCGCCAGCGTGACGGCAAACAGCATGCCCACGTCCTTCACCAGCACCA
>CADBLV010000202.1 GCA_902795555.1 uncultured Eubacteriales bacterium
CGCGATCATCCACTGCCCCATCGGCAAGGTTTCTTTCGGCAAGGAGAAGCTTCAGGAGAACCTCACCGTTCTGATGGAAGCGATCAACAAGGCGAAGCCCGCCGCTGCGAAGGGCACCTATCTGCGGAGTGTTTATCTCTCCAGCACCATGGGCCCCTCCGTTCGGGTGAATCCGCTGAAGTTCTGATCCGTTATCTGAACGCGAAGCGCAAAGCGGGAAGGAAACCCGTAGCGTCAGCCGAACAGAACAGGAGACAGAACCCGCAGTTTCCGGAGACAGAAAAACGAAAAAACAAACAGAAAGCCGCTGCTCGAAAGAACAGCGGTTTTTATATTGGCCCATGGCGATGAACAGGGTTCGGTTTTTTAAAGGGCCCGCGGTGATGAACAGGGCTGTTCATCAGAAATACGCCGGTTCTCCCGCAAAGGAGAACCGGCGTCGTATGATTCGGAGGGACTTGCCGCGTGTCTGGATAAAGGCTTCGCTTTATCGGGTTTTCAGCAGCCGCGCAGCGGGCCGAAGGCTTCGATTTATCCGATTTTCGGCAGCCTGGCACGGAAAGCGGCCAGCTCCTCATCCGTGGGAACGTAATCGTCCATCTTTCCGTCGTGGAATTTCTCGTAGGCCACGAGATCGAAATATCCTGTGCCGGTCAGGCCGAAGAGGATCGTCTTTTCCTCGCCGGTTTCCTTGCACTTCATGGCCTCGTCCAGAGCGGCGCAGATGGCATGACTGCTTTCCGGCGCGGGAAGAATGCCTTCGGTTCGGGCAAAGATTTCTGCCGCTTCAAACACCCGGGTCTGGGGAATGGAAACCGCCTCCATCATATGATCATCGTACAGCTGGGAGAGGATGGGGCTCATTCCGTGATAGCGAAGGCCGCCGGCATGATTGGGGGCGGGGATGAAGTCCGAACCCAGGGTGTACATTTTCGCGAGGGGACAGACCATGCCTGTATCGCAGAAGTCGTAAGCGTATACTCCGCGGGTGAGGCTGGGGCAGGAAGCAGGCTCAACGGCCACAATGCGGTAATCCGCTTCTCCCCGCAGCTTTTCTCCCATGAAAGGCGCGATCAGGCCGCCCAGATTGCTGCCGCCGCCGGCGCAGCCGATGATCACATCCGGCTTGATGTCATATTTATCCATGGCGATTTTGGCTTCCATACCGATGACGGACTGATGCAGCAGGACCTGATTGAGCACGCTGCCCAGCACATAGCGGTATCCTGGATTTCCGACAGCAACTTCCACCGCTTCCGAAATCGCGCAACCGAGGGAACCGGTCGTCCCGGGATGCTCCGCCAGGATTTTCTGCCCGACCTGAGTCGTCATGGAAGGGGAGGGTGTCACGGAAGCGCCGTAGACCCGCATAACTTCCCGCCGGAAGGGTTTTTGTTCATAGGATACCTTAACCATGAAAACCTTGCAATCCAGCTCGAAATACGCGCAGGCCATGGACAGTGCCGTCCCCCACTGGCCGGCACCGGTTTCGGTGGTTACGCCTTTCAGACCCTGCTTCTTTGCATAATAGGCCTGGGCGATGGCCGAATTCAGCTTGTGGCTTCCGCTGGTGTTGTTTCCTTCAAACTTGTAATAAATCTTCGCGGGGGTGTTCAGCTTCTTTTCCAGACAATAGGCCCGAACCAGGGGAGAGGGACGGTACATTTTGTAAAAATTCAGAATTTCTTCCGGAACCGGATATTCACGGGTGTCGTTGTCCAGTTCCTGCCTGACCAGCTCATCGCAGAAGACGCCGGAAAGCTCCGCGGCAGTCATGGGTTGATGCGTTCCCGGATTCAGAAGCGGCGCCGGCTTGTTTTTCATGTCGGCCCGGAGGTTGTACCAATACTTCGGCATTTCGGATTCGGTCAGATAGATTTTGTAGGGGATTTCTTTGGTTGACATGGGACATTCTCCTTTCTTTTCGGCGGGACAGAAAAAACCTGCCCCAGTGTGTTGTTCTGCTGGGACAGGTTGAATGATCATCACCTGCGGTGCCACCCGGCTTGACGCGAAACCGCGCCCACTTTTCCGCGTACAGCCATACGCGAACCTTTGATCACGGAGGGTTAGCTCCGTCTCGCATACTCGGATCCGATCGCGCTTCGCGGAGATCCTTTCAGCTCGCCCTCGGAAGCCCATTCATTCTCGATTTCCTGTCGCATTTCCACCGCCGGCGACTCTCTGGGAGGAAAAACCCGGAAACTACTCACGCTTCTTCAACGGTTTATCGGATCATAGCATAGTTTCCCGGATTTGGCAAGCACGAAAATTGTTTTTCTTCTGTTTTTCGGCCTTGGAGTGAAGAAAAAGCAGGCGCGGAGCGCCTTGCGGGAAGGAAAGACCCGGACAGAACGCACTTTGTTCCGGTTGATTCCGACGGAGAAGCTATGGTATGATACCAACCGGATACTCAGGATAAACGGTGATGAATGTCGAAACGAAGGAGAACTGACAGAGTGAATATGATGCGGGTTGTTGTCGCGGTGAACGCTGAAACGAAGGAGAGCGGGCAGGATGAAGATGATGCGGGTTGTTGCCGCGGTGATTCGTCAGGGAGATCGGATCTTCGCCACACAGCGTGGATACGGTCCCTGGAAGGACAAATGGGAATTTCCCGGCGGCAAGATTGAGCCGGATGAAACGCCGGAAGAGGCGCTGATTCGCGAAATTCGGGAAGAACTGGATACTGAGATCACCGTCGGAGAGAAAGTGGCCCAGGTGGAATATGATTATCCGAATTTTCATCTTTCCCTGGGGTGTTACATGTGCGAAATTCAGTCCGGCCATCTGACGCTCATGGAGCACGAAGCTGCCAGATGGCTTACGCCGGAAGAACTGGACACGGTGGACTGGCTTCCGGCGGATTATGCTGTGGTGAACCGCCTGCGGGAGATCGTGAAGCTGGAGGCCCAGCGGCCGGAATGAACGGGACAAAAAAGAGAAGGGAAAGGATGGAAGCATGCTGCTGTTCTTTGATGTGGACGGAACGCTGATTGCGGAGGATCACCGCATTCCAGCGTCGGTTCGTCCGGCCCTGGAGGCCGCCAGATCCCGGGGCCACAGGGTGTTGATCAACACGGGCCGCACCCTTTGCAATCTGGATCACCGGCTGGATGAGCTGCCTGTGGACGGATGGATTCTCGGCTGCGGCAGCCGTGTCATCTTTCAGGGAGAAACCCTGAAAGCCCTGGAATATGCGCATGAACCCTCCCTGCGCCTGCGAATGCTTTTTCTGCGCCTGCGGATCCCACTGGTTTACGAATGCGATACGGCGATGTATTTCGATCCGCTGTCTCCCTCCCATCCGACACTGGAAGCTTTCCGGGAGTATGCGCTGCGCACGGGCATTTTCCGGGAAATCACGGAGAACGATGAAGAGTTTCGTGCCGTCAAAATGTTCTGCTTTACGGAGCAGGAGGACGATCTTCAACGAATCAGAGTAGAAACCGCTGCACTCGGCATGCCCTTTTCCGCCATCGACCGCAGGCCGGAAGGATGGGAGCTGGTGCCTGCGGGGGTATCCAAGGGAACCGGCATGGATCTTCTCCGGGAAAAGCTCGGCATCGGGAAGGAGGACTGCATGGCTTTCGGAGATTCGCTGAATGACGAGGCCATGTTCCGTCATGCCGGGATCAGCGTGGCGATGGGAAACGCGGCGGAGAATGTGAAAGCCCTTTGCTCCTATGTGACGGCCAGGCCGGAAGAGGACGGCATTCAGAAAGCTCTCCGCCATTTCAGACTGATTTAAATCCGCAGCCAAAGATGCACTGTGATAAACCGGGAAATATACTCTGAGACGGATTGGAAAAATGTCTTCGTTGACAGGATGAGGGCTTTTTGCGAAAATAGAGGGAACAGCCGGGACAGGCCGGGTTTTGTGAAAACAGAGGAAACCGCCGGGGACAGAAACGGGCTTTTGTGAAAACAGAAAAAACACCAGGAACAGGTTCTGAAAAAACAGGGAGGCGAACACGGGATGACCGGCCGAAAGCGCGGAGCGGAAAAACAGACGCGCCATCGCAGAGTTCAGATGCAGATGGCGGCTTTGCTGCTGCTTTTCACGCTGCTGACGACCTTCCTGACCGGGTGGATTATCTACAGCCGGAGCTCGGAACAGGTGATTCAGGACGCATGGGAACAGCATCAGGCGCTGCTGACGAACGCCTGCATGGCAGTCAACCGGCAGATTGAACAGATCAAATCCTTTTCCTGGCAGCTGAGCAACGATAACGGCGTGCAGCGGTATCTGCACCTGACGGAGCAGGAGCCGAAGGATATCCTGACCAAGCAGGCGATCATCGAAAAACTGCAGCAGATGAAGGCTTTCAGCACGACGATCACAGACATGGGGGTGTACGCGGAAGGCGCAGATATCGTCATCACAGCGGAGAGCAGCTATCGCGCGCAGGATTATTACAGCCGGGTCGGCGGCGTGTCGATGGAGGACATGCTGGCGATCCGCTGCCGGCCGGGCGCTGTCGCCCTGAGTCATTTTGTCGGCGCCGGAACCATTCGCCGAATCCTGAGCGTGGAACCGATCCTGGTTTTTGTAAGTAATCTGCCGCTGAACACACAGGCAGGAAAAAGCTACCTGTTTTTTCATCTGAGTGGGGAGCGGCTGAAAGCCTGCATGCCGGAAAGCGAATCCGGAGCCTTGATTCTGACGGATGGGACGGGGACGCCGGTGGTTCCGGAAACGGATCCCAGATACGCGGAGGTCAGCCGGGCCTGGATGCGGGAAAAATCGAGCCGTGTGCGGACCGGCGACGGCGATTTCGGCGTCCTGAGCATGGAGACAGAGGCCGAAGGGCTGACCTGCATGGCGATTGTTCCCTATGACGATCTGCTGAAGCCCAGCCTGCGGCTCCGGAATGTGGTCATGCTGGTGATGGGCTTATGCATGGCGGTGGGCCTTGTGGCGGCGATGCTGGCCAGCCGCCGGATGTACGCGCCGCTGGAGCGCCTGATCGATCATGTGCGGCAGATCAGGCATGCGCTGCCGGCGGAGACCCGAGGGAACGAGTATCAGATGCTGGACGATGCCATCCATATGATCTCTGCGGGAAACCATGCGCTGACCCTGTCCAACCGGGAAGTGAACCGGTTGCTGAAAAACCGGCTGCTGAGCGACTGGCTGGAGGGACGGATGCGGGGAAAGGCGGAGGAAGCGCTGAGCCGGATCGGCGTTACGATGCCTTATGACCGGGTGCAGATTGCAGTGGCCGAAGCCGCGCCGCGGGATCTGGAGCGCCTGGAAGCCCGCAGCCCGGGGATGGGCATTGCGGACCGGATGGAGGAGATTGCGAACGGGGAGGACCGGGGCCCCATGAAGATCTGGTGCGTCCGGCGGACGGACGGAAAGATCCTGATTCTTTTCAATCTGGACGCGGGACATCCCGCGCCGGAATCCATCTATCAATATCTGCAGAACTGCCGGGATACCCTTTTCGCGGATTGCCCCTGCATGATCGGCGTCGGACGGGCCTATGACCGGAGCAGGGCCGCGGATTCGCTGGTGGAAGCGCTGATGGCGCTGAGCAACGGCATGGAGGAAAACCGGGACATCGCCTTTGCAGAGGAGATCCCGGAGGTTTCCGAAACGGAATATACCCTGACGGCGGAACAACAGCTGATTAACCAGATTCTCAGCGGGAATCGCGCGGAAGCGGAGAAACTGCTCCGAACGCTGCTCAGACCGGAAGAAGGGGCCGCGGCGCCGAGCGCCGATCTGGTCCGGGCGCTGCTGTATACCGCGGGGCGCGCCGCCCGGAGGGCCGGGATGGAGGATCAGCTGGAGGAGATTCTGCAGGAGAACGAATTCAGCGCGGATCGAATGCCGGCGGAGGCCGACACCGCGGAACGCCTGCAGCGCGTATTTGCGGCGCTGACGGACAGAATGAACGCGGATGTCAGCACGCAGGAGGAAAAGCTGTACGCCCGGCTGACCGACTATATCCGAAAAGAATACCGGAACGATATTTCGCTGGATTCTGCCAGCGAGGCTTTATCCATGTCCCCGAGCTACATCGGGCTTGTGTTCCGCCGCGTGGGCGGCACAAGCTTCCTGAAATACCTGACGGATGTCCGGATGGAAGAGACGAAGCGCCTGTTGAGCACCACTGACCTGACGCTGCGGGAAATCGGCGTTCAGGTTGGGATCGAAAACCAGAACACCCTGATCCGCACCTTTAAAAAGGCGGAAGGTATTACGCCCGGACAATACCGAATGGCGAATCCGCACATGGATTCGCAGAATGGATGATGCCTTTTTTCCCGGAATCGAAACCTGATTCTCCGAATCGGGGATGGCCGGAATCCTCTTTTCATGCTACGCTTCTTTCCAGAAATACAATATCTTTGCAAACCGTGAAAGCGGGGAGCGAAAAGCATTGTCGGCCGGACAGGATGACAGACGTGAACCTGCTCGGTCACGGAGGAGGTGAGCCTCATGCAAAAGTCGCGGGCCAGACGCCTCTGGCGAAGGATCTGGGCGGCCAAATATCTGTATCTGATGTTTCTGCCTGTCTTCCTTTATTATGTCTTCTTTCGATACGCGCCGATGCTGGGGCTCTCGATTGCCTTCAAAAAGTACAACGCCTTCCTGGGGTTTGACAAAAGCCCCTGGGTCGGATTCAAGTATTTTCAGCAGTTTTTCAATTCCATCTACCTGGGACGCCTCGTGCGGAACACGCTGCTGATCAACCTGTATGACCTGGTGTTCAACTTTCCAGCCGCGATCATTCTGGCCCTGCTGCTCAACGAAGTGCAGAACCGGCGATTCAAAAAGATCACCCAGACGATTACCTATCTTCCTTATTTCGTTTCCAGCGTGGTGATCGCCAGCATGGTGGTTCAGTTCCTTTCTCCCTCCAGCGGAATCGTCAACAATCTGATTGCGGCCATGGGCGGTGAACGGCAATACTTCATGACTCAGCCCGGCGCGTTCCGGCCGATCTTCACGCTGATGAACCTGTGGAAAAACATCGGGTGGAACTCGATCATCTTCCTGGCGGCGATCAGCGGGATCAACGGGGAGCTGTATGAGGCCTGCATGGTGGACGGAGGCGGATATCTGCGGCGCATGTGGCACATCACCCTGCCCGGAATCGCCGGAACGATCGTCGTGCTGATCATCATGCGGCTGGGACATGTGATGGATGCCGGATATGAAACCATCCTGCTTCTGCAGAACAACGCAAATCAGGAGACCAGCGACGTGATCGGTACCTATGTCTATCGACGGGGCCTGAAAGGCGGGGAATACAGCTACGCAACCGCGGTGGGGATGTTCCAGAGCGTGATCGGCTTCGCGATGGTCATCTTCGCTAACTGGCTGAGCCGTCGATACAGTGAAACAAGCCTGTGGTAAAGGAGGGCCGGAAATGGAAGCTTTGAGGCGCCGCCCGGGCGGCATTCGGGTTCCCCTCAGCCGCAGGATCTTTGTGGTTGCCAATACGCTGATTCTGCTGCTGGTCAGCTTCATGATGCTCTATCCGGTGGTTTTTGTGACGGCCGCTTCCTTCTCCGAAGAGACAGCCATCCTTCGGGGCGACGTGGTCTTTTTCCCTGTGGGCGCCCATGTCAAGGCCTATCAGAAGGTGTTTCAGTATCCGCTGCTGTGGCGAAGTTACGGAAACACCGTGATCTATACCGTGGTCGGGACTGTGATCAACCTGATCCTGACAGTGTTCGGGGCCTGGGCGCTGAGCCAGAAGAAGATGGTAGGCAGGCGGTTTTTCACACTGATGTGCACGTTTACGATGTTTTTCAGCGGCGGCATGATTCCGACCTATCTGGTTATTCAGAAACTGGGCCTGCTGGACACGATCTGGGCGATCGTGCTGCCCGGCGCGGTCAGCACCTATAATATGATCCTGATGCGGACCTTCTTCCTGCAGATTCCTCAGAGCCTGGTCGAGGCCGCGGAGCTGGACGGCTGCCGGGATTTCGGGGTGCTCTTCCGGATTGTGCTTCCGCTGAGCCTGGCCAGTCTGATGACCATCGGGATGTTCTACGCCGTGGCGCACTGGAACAGCTATTTTACGGCGGTGCTGTATCTGAGCAAGCCGGAACTCTATCCGCTACAGATCATTCTGCGCCAGGTGGTGCTGATGAACGAGATTGTGGAAAATGCCAGCAGCACGGAGAATGTGATGGCGGAAGGAATCAAATATGCCACGATCGTGGTGGCGATGCTGCCGATGCTGTGCATCTATCCGTTTGTGCAGCGGTATTTCGTGAAGGGCGTGATGGTCGGTTCGGTGAAAGAATAGGGTTATTTGCCCCGTCACAGGGGCTGGAAATCAGAAACATTTTTAAAGGAGGGAATCCCATGAAACACGTCACCCGTTTCCTTGCGCTGCTGCTTGCGGCCACCCTGCTCCCCCTGCTGGTTTTCTCCGCCTCCGCGGATGAGCCAGTGACGATCACGATGTGGGGCTCCGACCGGGAGAATATGCCCTTCCGGAACGGCCTGCTGACGATCGACATTCTGCAGGAAAAACTGGGCATCAAGATTGATATCATCTCCGCGCCGACAGAGAACCTGGCCGAAAAATACGGACTGCTGATGGCCAATCCCGACAGCATTCCGACCATCGTCCAGTATAAGGCCAAGGATCTGCTCCTGTACAAGGACGCCTGGCAGCCGCTGAACGAACTGGTCAACGAAACAGACACCCCCAATCTGTGGAAGGTATACAGCGATCCGGAAATCCGCCGGAAGGTTTCCGACGCAGAAGGCAACATGCGGTTCATCGGCCAGCGTACTGCCATTACCGCCGGCAAGCTGTATTTCTGGCGTCAGGACTGGCTGGACAAGCTGGGACTGGAAACCCCGAAGACCGCGGAAGACCTGTATAATGTCTTCAAGGCCATTAAAGAGGGCGATCCGAACGGCAACGGCGAAGCGGACGAGATTCCGTTCTCCGTGCGCAAAAACGGCAGCAATAACCGGGGCAATGTGATCCCCTTCGTCAACAACTGGGGCATTGCGGAAACATTCTTTGCCGAGGACGGCGTGGTCAAGTTCGGCGCGACCGATCCCCGCATGAAGGAAGCGCTGACCTGGCTGGCCCGCTGCTATGCCGAGGGTCTGATCGATCAGGAATACCTGACCCGGGACAAGACCGCCTGGTACAGCGCCTGGACCAACAACCAGGTGTTCATGAGCTATGACTGGAGCGCGTATATCGACAACGTGGCGAATCTGTTCAAGGACGTTGAAAGTGATATTCATATCGTTGGCGCCGTGCCTCCGGAAGGCCCCACCGGCATCAGCCAGACCCGTGATCAGCTGCAGCCCATCACTGTGGACGAGGACTGGAACGCCGGTATTTACATCGGCGCCACCGATGAGCAGAAGGCGGCCGCGCTGAAACTGCTGGACTATGTGTACAGCGACGAAGGAATGATTCTGATGAACTTCGGCGTGGAAGGACAGCATTTCAACATCGTGGACGGGGAATACAAGTATTCCGACCTGATCATGAACAATCCCGACGGTCTTTCTCCGCGGGACGCGCTGCGTCAGTTCGGCATTCAGAGTATGCTGACCCTGCTGCAGGATGCCCGGTATGAGCGCGCCTTTGTCAGCGACGAAGTCAACCGCATCCGGGATATCTACGAGCAGGAAGGACATATCGGGCCTGCCTTCCCGACGCTGGCCTTTACGGATGACGAGCAGGACATCATCAATGAGAAGTATACCGAAATCGAAACCTACATGAACGAAATGATCGACAAGTTTATCATGGGCGTTGAGCCTCTGGACAAGTTTGACGATTATGTGGCGCAGGTGGAGAGCATGGGCCTGGCGGACGTGCTGGCCGTGTATCAGGCTGCCTATGACCGTTATATGAAGTAAGCGAAAAGAAACGGTTCAGAGCCGGCAGAAACTCCTGCCGGCTCTGATTGCGTATCAGGGTTCATCTATCCTCCGGTTATTTCCGACCGGTTGATATGCGGGATCCCAAACAACGAAGCCCCGGAAACATAGATGATACTGGTTTCCGGGGCTTCGCTTATCATGTGTGAAATTCTTACAGATACAGTGCGGAGAACTTCTCTTTCAGATAACCGGTATACACCGCGGGATCCAGAGGACCGCCCATGGCGTCAAGCAGGACGTCCTGAGGCTTTTTCAGCTTGCCCCACTGATGCACTTTTTCGGCGAGCCAGGCGGTGACAGGCTTCAGATCTCCCCGGGCGACGACATCCCATACCGGAACGGTTTTTTCCATCTGCCGGAGCATCTGCACCCCATAGGCGCTGCCCAGCGCATAACTGGGAAAGTATCCCATGCCGCCGAAGGACCAGTGACTGTCCTGCAGGCAGCCGCGGCGATCGTCAGGCACTTCCACGCCCAGGATTTCCCGATACAGCCGATTCCACTCCCCGGGAATGTTCGATACCTTCAGATCGCCGGAGATCATCGCCTTTTCCAGTTCATACCGGATCAAAACGTGGAGAGAATACGTCAGCTCGTCCGCTTCCGTCCGGATCAGAGAGGGTTTGGACAGATTGACGGCGGAATACAGCTCATCTTCCGAAACGCTCGCCATCTGCTCCGGGAACACTTCCCGGAGGACTTTCAGCAGCGGAACGCAGAAAGCCCGGCTGCGGGCAATGAGGTTTTCATAGAAGCGGGACTGGCTTTCATGGACGCCCATGGTGGAGCCGCCGGCGAGACAGGTGAACTGCAGGTCGTCCCGGACGTTCAGCTCATACAGGGCATGGCCGCCCTCGTGGATGACGCTGAACATGCTGGAGAAAGGATCCTCCTCATGATAATGCGTAGTGATTCGCACATCCCATTTATTCGCGCTGTTGGTGAAGGGATGCTCGGTTTCTCCCAGGGTGCAGTTGTCAGGATCGATCCCTTCCAGGGCCATGATTTTTTCGGAAAACAGCCGCTGCTTTTCAATGGACCAGGGACCTTTCATGAAGGCCGGAACGGGCTTTTCACGCCCGGCGACTTCCCGGATCAGGGGGGCCAGATCCTTTTTCAGCGCATCAAAGAACGGATCCAGATCCTTCATGGTGGCGCCTTTTTCATACTGATCCAGCAACACATCGTAGGGGGCCTTTTCCGGCGCTTTCAGGGAAGCAAACCGGCGACGGGCGGCGACCAGCTTTTCCAGATAGGGAGCGAACATGGGCCAGTCGTTTTTCAGCTTCGCGTCATGCCAGACCGCAGAGGATTCCGTCGTCAGCTGCTGCCAGGCGACATATTCCTCCATGGGCAGAACATGCAGATCGTCATACTCCTCCTTCAGCACTTCCGCCTGACGGAAGGTGATCTCCGGAACATCCGATTGATGCTGCAGGATGGTTTCAAGCACTTCGCCGGTTTCCGGATTCACCAGCTGCCGATAGGTCAGTTCGCCCAGATACCCCATGGCCATCCCGCGCCCCTTCCAGGAATTCTTCGGCGCGGCGGTATCTCCGTCCGTGTAGAGGATGCTTTGTGCGTGGGCAAGGGCATAGGACGCCTTTTCGATGTCGTTCAGTTTCTGAATCGCTTCATTTAATGTCATGCGTTTCACACTCCTTTGCGACGAGCATTGTACCACAGAACCGCTGAATAAGGAAGGGGACAGAAAAAGATAGCCATACGACGATCGCTGTGATATAATGACCATTAGTTTCGACGGAAACAAATATCAGATCAGGTCGGAGGAACGGTCAATATGGATCGGATCACAGCCAGAGCGCTGAGCTTCGGCGTTGCCGGGGTGAACGGATTCCCTGTACAGGTCGAGGTATTCGGAGCCGGCGGTCTTCCGGGCATGGAGATTATCGGCCTGCCGGATGCCTCCGTGCGGGAGAGCAAGAACCGGGTGAACGCAGCCATTATCAACAGCGGGCGGGAGATGCGGCCCCGGCGGATTACGGTGAATCTCGCCCCGGCGGATATGAAAAAGGAAGGTCCGTCCTTTGATCTGCCGATTGCCGTGGGGGTGCTGACCGCGATCGGAGAATTACGTCCTTCTCCCGAATGGCGATGGGAGGAAACGGCCCTTTTCGGAGAATTGAGCCTGGACGGTCATATCCAGCCGATCAGCGGCGTGCTTCCCATGGTGATCAGCGCCAAGGAATACGGGATCCGACAGGTGATCGTGCCGGCGGGGAATGCCCGGGAGGCAGCGTGCCTGGAGGGAATGATCGTTTTCCCTGTGTCGCATCTGAGAGAAGTGATCGACCATATCGAGGGAACAGCGCTTCTGTCACCCCAGACGCAGATTTCCTACGAGTCGCTGCTCGGCGAGACGCACTGCGCGGTGAACATGTCCCAGATCAAGGGCCAGCAGGCGGCCCGGAGAGCGCTGGAGGTTGCGGCGGCCGGAGGACACAATATGCTGATGGTCGGCGTTCCGGGCGGAGGAAAAACCATGCTGGCCCGGGCCCTGCCGGGGATTCTGCCGCCGCTGAGCTTCGAAGAGGCGCTGGAGACGACCCGGATTCATTCGATCTGCGGACGCCTTCCGGCGGGCAGCGGGCTGATGGTCGAGAGGCCGTTTTTTGCCCCACACCACAGCGCGTCCCTGGCCAGCCTTGTGGGCGGCGGCGCCAACGCCAGCCCCGGGGAAGTTTCCCTGGCTCATAACGGCGTATTGTTTCTGGATGAGCTGCCGGAGTTCAGCCGGGCAGCGCTGGAAGCCCTGCGGCAACCCCTGGAGGACGGGGTGGTTTCCGTTTCACGGGTGAAGAACCAGGCGCAGTATCAGTCCTCGTTTATGCTGGTTGCGGCGATGAATCCGTGCCCCTGCGGATATTACGGATCGAAGCAGCGGACATGCCGATGCACGCCGCAGGAGATCAAACGATATCTGGATCGGATTTCAGGTCCGCTGCTGGACCGGATCGATGTGCAGCTGGAGGTCGATGCCGTGCCTGTGGCGGAAATTCAGCATCTGGGCGCGGCTGAAACCTCGGAAACGGTACGGGCCCGGGTGACCGAAGCCCGAAAGACCCAGCTGGAACGATATGCCGGAACCCCGATTCACTGCAACGCCCAGATGGACAGCAGGGCCATGAAGAAGTTCTGCGGCCTTACCGGAGAAGCGGAAAACCTGCTGCACGCCGCGGTGGAAACCATGCATCTGAGCATGCGGGCCTTCAACCGGATTCTGAAAGTGGCCAGGACGATCGCCGATCTGGACCATGAAAAGACCATCGGGATCAGTCATGTGGCGGAAGCCGTTCAATACAGAGAACTGGATTCGAAATACTGGAGATGATGAGCATGACCGCGCTTTTGCCGGAAGAACTGAGACGCGTCTGGTTTGCGGCTTCGTCCCTGCCCCTGTGGCGCATGGAAGATTTCCTGAGGGATACGGAGGATCTTTCCCGGATTGAGGAAGCGTTTCTCCGGAGGGATCCGGCTTTGCAGGCGTGCCTGACGGAGAGCGAATGGAGACAGATGGCGGAGAGCCATTCCGTTTCCCGGCTGGAGCAGATCAGGGAAGAGATGGAACGGCACGAGATGGGGCTTCTGACCGTGCTGGACGAGGCCTATCCCGAGAGATTGCGGAACATCAAGGATCCGCCGGCGGCGCTGTTTTATCAGGGAAGCCTTTCTGCGCTGGACCGTCATGCCATGGCCATGGTGGGAAGCCGCAGGGCCACCTATGACGGCCTGAAGGCCACGGAGAAGAAGGCGGAGCAGCTGAGCCGAAGGGGTGTGACCGTGATCAGCGGGCTGGCTTACGGCATCGACGCGGCCGCCCACAGGGGATGCCTGAAGGGTGAAGCTCCCACCATTGCTGTGCTCGGATGTGGGCTGGATCAGATGTATCCCGCCGGGAACGCTGGCCTGAAGCGGGAGATTCTGAAGGGAGGCGGCCTGATTTTCAGCGAATATCTTCCCGGGGAAAAGCCCCTGGCGGCCCATTTCCCCATTCGGAACCGCATCATCAGCGGCCTGGGCGAGGCCGTGATCCTGATGGAGGCGCGGATGCCCAGCGGAAGCATGCGAACCGTGGAACACGCTCTGGAGCAGGGACGGGAGCTGTTCGTTTATCCCGGCGATCCGGAGTCGGAGGCCTTTTCCGCCAATCATATTCTGCTGCGGGAAGGAGCGCGGTTTTTTACTCAGGTTTCTCACGTGATGGAAGACATGGGATGGACAGATCCGGAAGACACTTCGCTCAGGGGGCTTGACAACGGCGACGATGTAAGGCAAAATGTCGGTTGTTCGGGAGAAGGAGCTGCTCTGTCCGAAAACGAACAGAAGGTGCTGGAAGCGCTGCGCCCGGGTGAGCTGGGGTTTGATGAGCTGACGGAAAAAACCGGGATTCCGGCCGGCGCCCTGAGCGGAACCCTGACGATGATGCAGATTCGGGGCCTGATTGCGGCGAAGCCGGGGAAACGGTTTGCCGCGGCAGGAAAATGAGTGATACGACCGGAGGCGTTAAAAGGAACGATGGCAAGCACAAACACGAAACAGAAACTGATTATTGTGGAATCCCCGGCCAAGGCGAAGACCATCGGCCGGTATCTGGGCAAGGGATATAAAGTGGAAGCTTCTCAGGGGCATGTCTGCGATCTGCCCAAGAGCCAGCTGGGCATCGACCCGGAAAAGGATTTTGAACTGAAATATATTACGATCCGGGGCAGAGGGGAAATTCTCGGGAAGATCCGCAAGGAAGCGAAGAACGCCTCTCAGATCTATTTCGCCACAGACCCTGACCGGGAAGGAGAAGCCATCAGCTGGCATCTGTTTCACGTGCTGGGCGTTCCGGACGATAAACCCTGCCGGATTGAGTTCAACGAGGTGACCAAGAAGGCCGTTCAGGCGGCGATCAAACATCCCCGCAAACTGGATCTGAACCGGATTGACGCCCAGCAGGCGCGCCGCGCCCTGGACCGGCTGGTGGGATACAAGATCAGCCCGCTGCTCTGGGCCAAGGTGAAAAAAGGCCTGTCCGCAGGACGGGTTCAGAGCGTGGCCACCCGGATGGTCGTGGATC
>CADBLV010000203.1 GCA_902795555.1 uncultured Eubacteriales bacterium
CAGCGGCACCGGCATGAACTCCCTCAATCATTATGCCTATGGTTCCGTGATGGAATATGTTTATCGGGATCTGGCCGGTATCCAGCCTCTCTCTCCCGGCTTTGCCCGGGTTCGCTTCGCCCCTCAGGTCACAAGCCGTCTGCGGTCGCTGGAGTGCAGCTATGATTCCGTCTCCGGAACCTATGCCTCCTCCTGGCGGGTCAATCCGGACGGAACCCTCTCCGTCTCCTTCCGGGTGCCCTTCGGCTGCTCGGCGGAAGTCCTCCTTCCCGGAACCGGGGAAACCCTGATGCTGGGCCCGGGCGTCTTTGAAAAAACGTACCGTCCGGACACGGATTACCGCCTGAAATATACCATGGACAGCCGTCTGGAGGAAATGGCGGAAGATCCGGAGGCGCTCTCCCTCCTGAAGGAGGATCTGCCCGGCGCCTGGGGCATGATTCAGTCAAAGGATCCCGAATCCCTCAGCCTCAGCCTCAATGATCTCAAATATTTCTCCTTCTACGGCTTCAATCCCGACATGGTCGAAAAAGGCGCCCGGCGCCTGCTGGAGCTGAAGGTCTGAATCCGATCCGCGAATCTCTTTCCCATACAATTGCAAGGAGGCTCCCCATGGTTGATCTGAAAGCCAAACCTTTTTATCTCTCCGATGACGAAATCCGCTGGGTGGAGGACACCGCTTCCGCCATGACCCCGGACGAAAAGCTCTCCCAGCTTTTCATCCTGCTCAAAGGCGTCCCCGGAGCCGATGAAAATCAGATCCGGACTCTGATGGAAACCGCCCGCCCCGGCGGCATGCGCTGGCAGGGCGGCGACCGGGAAACGGTCTTCCGCCAGAATGCCCTCTTTCAGAAATACAGCCGCATTCCCGTTCTGATCGCGGGAAACTGCGATGACGGCGGCTGCGGTGTGCTCCCCGCGGAAGGAACCTTTATTGCCACCGCTGCCGAGGCCGGCGCCTCAGAAGGCACCGAGACCGCCTGTAACATGGGATATGTCTCCGCCAGGGAAGCCGCCGCTGTCGGCGTCAACTGGCTCTTCAATCCCGTCGCCGATGTCTATCGGAACTGGCGAAACACCATCGTCAACACCCGCGCCTTCTCCTCCGATCCCGATCGGGTCATCGACTGCGTCCGCGCTTACATCCGGGGCGTCAAGGCCGCCGCTCCGAACATGGCCTGCACCTGCAAGCATTTTCCCGGCGACGGCTGGGATGAGCTGGATCCCCATCTTTCTCCCGCCCACAACGAGGCTTCCGTGGAAGAATGGTTCGCCACCTATGGAAAAGTCTATCAGACGATGATCGACGAAGGTCTGGAAACCATCATGACCGGGCAGATCTCCCTGCCGGCCATGAGTCGGAAGCTCCGCCCCGGCCTTCGCGACAGTGAAATCATGCCCGCCTCTCTGGCCCCGGAGCTTCTGCAGGATCTCCTGCGCGGTCAGATGGGCTTCAACGGTCTCATCGTCTCCGATGCCTCCCATATGATCGGCCTGGCCGGCGTCATGCCCCGAAGCGAAGCGGTTCCGCGATGCATCGCCGCAGGCTGCGATATGTTCCTTTTCACCAATGATTTTGAGGAAGACCTGGGATATCTGAAACAGGGGCTCGAATCCGGCCTCGTCACCGAGGAACGGCTCCGCGATGCCCTCTATCGGGTTCTGGGGCTGAAGGCCCATCTGAAGCTGTATCAGGATGCCGTTCGATATCCGGATCCCGGCCTCCCGAAGACCGTCGGCTGCCCGGAACACAGGGCCATGACCGCCCGGGCTGCCGAGGCCGGCGTGACCCTCGTCAAGGACACCCGCCGACTCCTCCCCCTGAATCCCGCGAAATCCCCCAGAGCCCTTCTGATCTATGCTCACAGCACCCCAAATTCCAAGGGATACAAAGGAGACGGCATCCGCGGAATCATCACCGAAGAGCTGGAAAGGGTGGGGTTCTCGGTCACCCAGTGCCCCAGCTTCTACGATCTGGAGCTGCAAAACGGTGTCCATCCCATGAATTTTGTCCGCATGATGCAAATGGAACCCCGGGAAGTTTTTAAGCAGAAATACGATGTGGTCTTTGTCTTCATGTATGTCAAAGGCTATGCCCAGCGCAACATGGAACGCCTTTCCTGGAGCAGCGGCCACAGCATGGAAATCCCCTGGTATACCGAGGAAGTCCCGACCGTAGGCGTCTCCCTGAATTACACCAACCACCTGATCGATTGTGCCAATATCCATACCTTTATCAACGCCTATGCCCCGGCCCGGGAAAACATCCGGGCTGCCGTCGAAAAAATCACCGGCCGCAGCCCCTTCCTCGGAAAGGCAGACGAAACCGTCTTCTGCGGCCGCTGGGACACCAGACTGTAATCCCCGTCTTCTCCGGTCGCCGGGACACCGGACGACTGTAATCCCCGTCTCCTGGCTGCCGATGTTTCCGAAAACATACAGAAACGGTTCAGGCTCTTGCTGAACCGCAATGAAAAAGGAGGCCCCCATGACCCCGTCCCGTTTTCTCATCGGTGTCGATTCCGACGGCACTGCCTTCGATTCCATGAACATCAAGCATCTGGATGCTTTCATCCCGGCCGCCCTGGAAATCTGGCCCATGAGCGACACGGTGGCAGCCCGCTTCACGGAAATCGAAAAAACGGTCAATCTCTTTTCCTCCCTTCGCGGCATCAACCGCTTCCCCGGCCTCCTGGAGGCTTTCGAACGGCTGGAGAAGGAATTCCCCCATGAGGAATCCCTGCCGGATCTTTCGCCTCTCCGCGCCTATATCGCCGGAGAAACCCGTTTTTCCCCGGCCACGCTGAAGGCCTGGCTGGAAAGTCATCCCTCCGAAGAGCTGAAGCGGGTGCTGGCCTGGTCCGACCGGGCGGATGAGCTTTTCACCGCGGCCTGCGAAGGTCTGGGGCCCTATCCCGGCGTCCTGGAAGCCCTGACGGAAGCGAGCAGATCCGCGGCGGTGGCCGTTGTCTCCTCCGCGGCGAAAGCGGGCCTGGAAAAGGACTGGGCCGCCGGTGGTCTCCTGCCCGCGGTAGACTTCCTCATGAGTCAGGAGGACGGCAGCAAAACGGCCCAGCTTCAAAAAGCCATGGCTCAGTGCAAAGAGGGTGTCCGGGCCCTGATGCTGGGCGACACGGACAGCGACGGCGTCTGTGCCCACGAAGCGGGAGCCCTCTTCTATCCGATCATGCCCGGCGACGAAGCCGCCTCCTGGAAGCGGTTCCGGGAAGAAATCCTGCCCCTGTTCCTGGCCGGAAAATACACCGAAGCCGAAGAAGCGGTATATTACAACCGGCTGAAAGCCATGCTGAACTGAACGGCCCCGCAAACCCTTCACCGAAAAAAAGGATCCGCTGGCTGGGTATCCCAACCAGCGGATCCTCTTTGTGTTCTGATTGTCGTTTTACGAATTACTCCTTGACGCCGCCCAGGGCTACGCCGGCGATGATATACTTGCTGAACGCAAAGTACACAATCATCAACGGAAGGGCGGTCATGGTCAGGCCCAGATAAATGGAACCGAATTCTGTCCGATACACATCGCCGCGCAGGTTATTGACCAGCATACAAAAACACCTGATCGCCTCAAAGTTGTACGCATCAAGGATCACATCTTCTGCAAAAAGTCCCTACAAGATATAGTACCCTCAGGCGAAAAAGCGAACGATCTCCCCGGGTTTTTGGGAAAAACTGGCTCAGAACCGAAGAAAACCGAAGAAAAAACAGAAAAAAGCAAAAAAATATTTGCAAAAAATGAAAATTTGTCAAAACATTGTCGCGTCTACGATGGTAACGGTACCGAAAGGGCCCGGAGATGTGCTGCAAGGGACAAAACGGCCCAAAAATCTACATTTTGTGCTTGAAAAATCAAAATCGCAAGAGTATACTGTTCGTGGTTCGGGAATATTGAATGGGGTTCAAGAGTTAGTCGAAAACAGCGTATGCTGTTTGAGAATACGCGGCGCTGCCGCGAAAAAAAAAGGAGGAAACCCATATGAAGAAGGTCCTTTCCCTGGTTCTGGCCCTGGCGCTGGTGCTCGGCTGCATGAGCTTTGCGAGCGCTGAAGGCGGCAAAATCAAGCTGATCGTTTGGTCTTTCACCGCCGAACTGCAGGGCATGATCGAAAAGTATTATGCTCCCAACCATCCGGAAATTGAATTTGATTTCCAGATCTATCCGACCGATGGTAATGCTTACACCACCAAGGTTGACAATACCTTCGGCGCCAACGCTGCCAGCGATGAAGCTCCCGACATCTTCACCCTGGAAGCTGCTTTCGTAAAGCACTATGTTGAGTCTGACTGGACCGGCGATCTGAAAGAGATCGGATTCACCGATGAAGAACTGTCCGTCGCGTTCCCCGTC
>CADBLV010000204.1 GCA_902795555.1 uncultured Eubacteriales bacterium
CTGCTTCCGGCGTGAAGGAAATCATGCTCCTCGGCCAGAATGTTAACAGCTACGGCAAGGGGCTGGCGGAGAAAACGACCTTCCCCGACCTTCTCCGCGCCCTGGACACCCTTGGGATTCCCCGCATTCGCTTCATGACCAGCCATCCCAAAGATCTCAGCGACGGTCTGATCGACGCCATGGCTGCCTCCACCCATATTCTCCCTCAGTTTCATCTGCCCGTGCAATCCGGAAGCGACGAAATCCTTCGTCGCATGAATCGGCATTACACGCGCGAACAGTATCTTGATCGTGTGCGCAGGCTTCGTCAGGCGATTCCGGATATCGGTCTGAGCACGGATCTGATCGTTGCTTTCCCCGGCGAAACGGAGGAGCAGTTTCAGGAAACCCTCTCCCTCATCCGTGAAGTCCGCTTCGACAGTGCCTTCATGTTTGTTTATTCTCCCCGGGTCGGAACCCGCGCTGCCATGCTTCCGGATCAGATTCCGGAAGAGACAGGGAAGGATCGGATCCAGCGCCTGATCGCGCTTCAGGAAGAGCTCCAGCAGCAAACCCTCCTGCGCTTCCTGAACACGGAGGAGGAAGTGCTCGTGGAAAGCCTCAGCAAACGGGATCCCCGCTTCGTTTCCGGCAAGGGCCGACACGGCGTATCGATCACCATTCCGGGAGGCGCGGAGGACATCGGGGAAATCCTTCGCTGCCGTATTACCCAGGTCAAAAACAATACCCTCGCCGCGGAGCGGCTGTAAAAATGATTACAGTAATTCGCAGAGCTGGAGCGAAGAAATCAGCATGTGATCTGTAACCCACAGCAGGTTGTGGACGGATCTTCAGCGCTGCATGTGATCCGTAATCCACAGCGAGCTGTGGACGGATCATCAAAAAAACAAAACCGTCAACCGGACTGAACAACAGACGTGAACGATACGGTTCACAGAAAAGAACAAGGAGATCGAAAAGCCATGAAACAGGTTATGACCAAAGCCCAGGAACTGGCCGAAGCCATCATTGATTCCGCGCTCTATCTGCGCATGAAGGAGCTGGAAGGGGAGGTTCGGCGTGATCCGGATGCTGCCCGCTGTCTTTCCGACATGATGGAAAAGCGCCAGAAGGTCGAATCCATTCTCTCTGAAAACAATATGGATCCGGAAAGACTGAAGGTGGCCGGTCAGGAGATGGAAGAAGCAGAAAATCGCATGAACGCGAATGAAAAAATCAAGGCCCTGAAGGAAGCCCGAAAGGATTTCCAGATCATGATGGACAATGTCAATAAAATCCTTCGCCTGGTGGTCACCGGCGAAGTAGCCAATGAAGGATCCGGCGGTTGCACAGGCTCCTGCGAAGGATGCTCCGGCTGCGGCGGTGCCTGAGGCATATCCTGTTCGCAATCCGAAACCACGGAGCGATCAGCTTTGCATGTGATGATCTGAAGCGTCGTCTGAATCATTCATTTTTCGCTTATGATGGGAGGAATCCTACATGGCCCTGTCCCCGATGATGCAGCAATATCTCCGCATCCACGATGCTTACCCCGATTGCCTTCTTCTCTTTCGTCTCGGGGATTTTTATGAGCTTTTTTTCGACGACGCGAAAACCGCCTCCCGCGAGCTTGAGCTGACCCTCACGGGCCGTGATTGCGGCCTGGAGGAGCGTGCTCCCATGTGCGGCGTTCCCTTTCATTCTGTTAATACGTATATCGAAAAGCTGATCGAAAAGGGATATAAAGTCGCCATCTGTGAACAGCTGGAAGATCCGGCTCTGGCCAAAGGACTTGTGGATCGGGATGTGATCCGCGTGATCACCGCCGGCACAGTGACCGATCCGACTATGCTTCCCGAAAAAGCCAATAACTATCTCATGTGTGTGTTCCTTCACGGAAGACAGACCGGCATCGCCTATGCGGATGTCTCAACCGGCGAATTTACCGTCACGGAACCTCCCCGAACCATCCTTCGGGCGGAAATCTCACGAGTGGCCCCGACGGAAATCATGACAAACGACGCCGCTGCTCTTCGCGCTGAATGCGGGGGAGAACCGGGCCTTATCTCCGAAGTGAATCCATCCTGGTTTGGATTAAAATCCGCCCGCGAAGCCCTGTGCTCCCAGTTTCACCTTGATAATCTTACGGCTCTCGGCCTCTCCGATCATTCCGCCGCTGCCTGTGCCGCCGGAGCTGTCGTTCGCTATCTTCGGGAAACCCAGAAAAATTCCCTCGATCATCTTCAGCCGCCCCGCCTGGCCCAGACCGGCGAATACATGATCCTTGATCCCGCAACCCGCCGTAATCTCGAGCTCACCGAGAGCCTCCGCGGAAAGGGAAAAAAGGGAACCCTCCTTGCCCTTCTCGATCAGACAGCTACCGCCATGGGTGGACGTCTTCTTCGCTCCTGGCTTGAGCAGCCCCTCCTTCGGGAGGAAGCGATCAATCAGCGCCTGGACGCGGTGGCAAAGCTGGTCGACAACCTTCTCCTTCGTGAATCACTGGCCACGGAGCTTGCCGGCGTTTATGATCTGGAGCGCCTCGTCGGCAAAATCGCTTATCAGACGCTGAATGCGAAGGACTGCGTGGCTCTGGCTGCCAGCCTCTCCCGCATTCCCGCCATCAAGGCCCTTCTTTCCGAAATCGCTCCCGACGGCTCTGAAGTCCCCGAAGATTCTCTTTTAGCCAATCTCTGTGCTGCACTGGATCCCCAGACGGATCTGACCGAGCTGCTCACCCGTGCGATCCAGCCGGATCCCCCCTTCGTCATTTCCGAAGGCGGCATCATCCGGGATGGTTATTCCCCTGAACTTGATGAATACAGACAGGCCCAGCAAAACGGCACACAATGGATCCTTTCCCTGGAGCAGCAGGAACGGGAAGCAACCGGCATTAAGAATCTGCGCATCCAGTATAATAAGGTTTTCGGCTATTATATCGAGGTTACAAAAAGCTTCCTCTCCCAGGTTCCCCAGGAGCGGTATCACAGGAAACAGACGCTTGCGAATGCAGAGCGCTATATGACGCCGGAGCTGAAGGAAATGGAGCAGAAAATCATCGGCGCCCGGGAGCAGTCCATCCGTCTGGAACTCCGCCTTTTCAACGAAATCCGACAGGCTATTGCTGCCCGCATCCGTGAAATCCAGCAAACCGCCGAAGCTCTGAAAACCCTCGATGCCATCCAGAGCCTTGCCCGTGCCGCCGTGGACAATCATTATGTCCGCCCGAAAATCACGAAAGACGGTTCTATCCGAATCTCCGAAGGGCGTCACCCTGTTGTGGAACAGAGCCTCTCCGGCGCCGGCTTTATTCCGAATGACACGTTTCTGGATACTGAGGAAAATCGCATGCTGATCATCACTGGCCCGAATATGGCCGGGAAGAGCACCTACATGCGCCAGGTGGCTCTCATCACCCTTATGGCCCAGGTGGGTTCTTTCGTCCCCGCGACGGAAGCTTCTCTCTCGATCTGCGATCGAATCTTTACCCGCGTCGGCGCTTCAGACGATCTGGCTTCCGGCCAGTCAACCTTCATGGTGGAAATGAGCGAAACCGCCAACATCCTCCGAAACGCCACTCCTGCGAGCCTGATTATCCTGGACGAAATCGGCCGCGGAACGAGTACCTTTGACGGCCTTGCGATTGCCTGGGCAGTTGTGGAATATATCTGTGACAAGAAAAGAATCGGCGCAAAAACCCTCTTCGCCACCCATTATCATGAGCTCTCCCAGCTGGAAGGCCATCTCGAAGGAGTCAAAAACTGCTGTGTCGCCGTCAAGGAGCACGGAGAGGATGTGATTTTCCTTCGAAAAATCGTTCCCGGCGGAGCGGATAAAAGCTTCGGTGTCCATGTCGCCCGACTGGCCGGCGTTCCCCGACCGGTCGTCGCCCGCGCTATGGAAATCCAGGCCCGCCTGGAAGTGAGCAATATCAATCAGGATGCCATCGGACGCAACATTCTGGGTCAGAACCGCCGCGGAAAAACGGAGCAACAGGACATTTTTGATTATCGGAAAACCGAATTTATTCAGGAAATCGCGTCTATCGATGTCATGGCCCTGACGCCCATGGACGCCATCAATCTCCTCTTCCGACTGAAGGAAAAAGCCCTGAATATGTAAAAAAGGAGTACATGATGCCGAAGATCATTCCTCTCAGTGAAGATATTATCGGGAAAATCGCCGCCGGCGAGGTGGTCGAACGCCCTGCTGCTGCCGTTAAGGAACTGGTGGAAAACAGCCTCGATGCCGGTGCCGCTGCCGTCACGGTTGAAATCCGGGAAGGCGGGCTGGAGTCCATCCGCGTGACTGACAACGGATGCGGCATCGAAGAAGGCGATCTCCGACTGGCCTTCGCCCGCCATGCCACCAGCAAGCTCCGCCGTGCGGAAGATCTCGCTACGGTTGCGACCCTCGGATTCCGCGGCGAAGCTCTCGCCAGCATCGCTGCCGTTGCCCGCGTCTCCCTTCTTACGCATCCCCGATCCCGGGATACGGGCCTGAAGGTTGTCAACGAAGGCGGCCGCATCGTGAAAATCGGAGAAGCCGCCTGTCCTCCGGGAACAACTGTCCTTGTTGAAGACCTGTTTTATAACGCGCCGGTGCGCCGCGGCTTCATGAAAAAGCCATCTTCGGAGGCTGCTGCCGTGGGTGATCTTCTGATGCGGCTGATCCTCTCCCGGCCGGATGTCAGCTTTCGTTTTCTCAGCAACGGGAAGGTGGTTTATCAGTCTGCCGGCGACGGCAGGCTTTCCTCCGCGATACATGCTGTTTTCGGTGCTGCGGCTCTGAAGGCGATGCGCCAGGTGGACGGTATGGAAAACGGTGTCCTTCTGAAAGGTTTCGTGGGCGTGGGAGAGCTGGCCCGCGGAAATCGGAATAACGAGTGTTTTTTCATCAATGGCCGTCTGATGTTCAGCCCTCTTCTTTCATCGGCTCTGGAAGAAGCCTGCCGTGAGCGGGTGATGATCGGGAAATTCCCCATCTGTGTCCTTCATCTCACCATTCCTTATGAAGCCGTGGATGTCAATGTTCATCCGAACAAGCTGGAGGTTCGTTTTCGGGATGAGACGGCGGTTTCCGAGGCGATCAAAGCGCTGGTTCTGGAATCCCTTCGGGATCGGGATGCCCTGGAACGGCCTGTTCCCCTGAGACTCGTGCCTGAGAAAGCCGGACCAGCTCATATTCTGTCCGAACCGGCAGGGGAGCTTTCCGGATTTCAGACATCCCCGGCAAAACCGGCAGAGGAGATTCCGGGATTGCAAACGTTGACAGCAGAACCGACCGGGGAATTTCCGGGATTGCAAACGTCGATAGCAGAACCGACCGGGGAATTTCCGGAATTGCAAACGTCCACAGCAGAACCGACCGGGGAGCATCCTGGATTCCAAACGCTTCCGGCTGGACGGAGCGGAGAACTGCCTGGATTTCAAACGCCTTCGGCAGAACCGACTGGAGAACTGCCTGGATTTCAAACATCTTCGGCAGAACCGACCGGAGAACTGCCAGGATTTCAAACGCCCCCGGCAAAACCGGCAGTGGAGCTTGTCTCCGATCCGGACAACCTGAAAACACCCCCGGATTCCTTCTCCGTTTCAGTCAGCGATACCATCCCGCCGGCGGCTCAAGAAATCACGCCGGTTCGTTCTCCTGAGCTCATCCTGTGCGAGACGCCTCTGTCTTCGCCGGCTGTCCCGGATCCATCAAACGATCCCTCTCCGCAACCTACCCAGGATCCGCTCTTCCATCCTATGGAAGGAGAACAGACCGAAAGCTTTCTGGCCAGTGAACCCCTTCCGATGCGCATCTTCGGCGCCCTTTTCGATACCTTCATCCTGATTGAATACCATGATCAGCTGCTCCTTGTCGATCAGCACGCCGTGCACGAACGTCTCCTTTTTGACAGAATGATGGCGGAGTTTGTCGCAGGGGAACAGATGGCATCCCAGGAGCTTCTTGTCCCCCTCGTTTTCAGCGCGACGCACCATGAGCAGCAGATCCTTTCGGAGAACCGGGAGCTCCTGCAGAAAATTGGTCTGAGCGTTGAACCTTTCGGGGAAACGGACATCGCTGTTCGGGCAGTTCCCATGGTTCTCGGCGAGCCGGAAACACTCCCTTTTATCCGGGAGGTTATCGCGGATCTGGAGTCCGGAAAAAACCCGGGCTTTGAAAAGAAACGGGCCGCCGTTCTTCAGACGGCCTGCAAACACGCGGTCAAAGGCGGGGAGAAGCTTCCCGAGTCCGTTCTTCGCGATCTGGTGGAAACGATGGTTCTGAAAAAGGTGACTCCGACCTGTCCCCATGGGAGACCTCTTGTCGTTTCTGTTTCTCATCGCGAGCTGGATCGAAAATTCAAACGAATCCAGAACTGAAACCAGACCAGTCGCAGGAAGGAGGAGAAATCATGTCCGAAATCCGCGTCCGCGTCCTCACGGGACCCACCGCGGTCGGTAAGAGTCTCTGGGCCCTGCGCCTGGCCCGGGAAGCCGATTGGGAAATCTGCTGTATGGACAGCATGCAGATCTATCGCCTCCTCGATATCGGAACGGCAAAACCTTCCCCCGAAGAGCGCGCCCTGGTTCCGCATCATCTTCTGGATATCCTGGATCCCCGCGATAGTTTCTCCGTCGCTCAGTATCGTGAGATCGCCGAACAGACGATTCTGGCCTGTGCCGCCCGGGACAAAGAAGTGCTTTTTGTCGGCGGGACGGGGCTTTATCTCCAGGCGCTTCTGCATCCCATGGCCCTCGGCGCCATCCCTGCCGACCCGGATCTTCGCGCCGCGCTGAATGCGCAGGCGGAAACCGCGGAGGGCCGTCGGGCCCTCTGGGAAAAGCTTCGTACCCTTGATCCTGTCACTGCCTCACGCCTTCCGCCGCAGGATCTACGCCGCATCATTCGTGCCATCGAAGTGACCGAAAAAACAGGAATCCCATTCTCTGCCCAGCCGGTTTCTTCCGCTTCTTCGCCCTTTTCCTGGGCGGTAGCGGCTCTGAATCTTCCTCGTCCCATCCTCTATGACCGCATCAACCGACGGGTTTCCGGGATGATGGATGCGGGGCTGAAAGAGGAAGTCGCCGCTCTCCTCGCCGAAGGCGTGCCGGAGGACGCCCAGAGCATGTCCGCCATCGGCTATCGTCAGATGGTGCCCTGTGTAAAGGGCCTCTGTTCTCCGGAGCAGGCCGCGGCGGAAATCGCCCTTGCCACCCGGCATTATGCGAAACGCCAGCTCACTTTTCTCCGCCGCGAACCGACCGTCTCCTGGATTGACGCATCCTCCTCCCATGTGGAAACAGAACTCAGAAAGGCGTTGAACCATTTTGAATCATTCGAATCATGAATCGTCCCTGTCAACCCGCATTGAAACCCTTCTTTCCGGCGCAGAAAGCGATCTCGCAGCTGCTTTTGCCGCCCTGGATCAGAACGAGCGCCTTCGAACCCGACAGGTGCTGGACGCTTTCCGCGAAGCCGGTGTGTCCTACAGGCATTTTGCGCCATCATCCGGCTATGGCTATGATGATATCGGACGGGATACCCTGGAGAAAATCTTCGCCCGTCTCTTTCATGCGGAAGCAGCGCTTGTCCGACCTCAGGTCGCCAGCGGAACCGCAGCCCTCAGTCACACGCTTTTCGGCCTCACACGCCCCGGCGATCATATCGTTTCCGCTACCGGAACCCCGTATGATACCCTCCTGGGAATTATCGGACTGACCGAGCCGATGCTTCCCGGCTCCCTGAAGGACAGGGGCGTTTCCTACAGTGAAGTTCCCCTTCGGGACGGTGCAATCGATCTTGAGGCAGTGGAATCCGCGATCCGTCCGGAGACCACCCTTGTTATTGCCCAGCGCAGCCGGGGCTATGCCTGGCGCCGCAGCCTCATGCCGGAGGATTTTGCCCCTCTGGCGGAAATGCTCCATACGCGGCATCCCGGAATCCTCCTCATGGTGGACAACTGCTACGGAGAGTTTGTCCGTCCGCTGGAGCCCACTGATTTCGGAGCGGATCTCTGCGTCGGTTCTCTCATCAAGAATCCCGGCGGCGGGATAGCTCCCACGGGCGGATATGTGGTAGGCCCAAAGGAAGCTGTGGATCGGATTGCCTATCATCTGACGGCGCCGGGGCTTGGCCGTGAACTGGGCTCCTACGCCGCCTCCTACCGCCCGTTTTATCAGGGGTTGTTTATGGCGCCTCACACCGTAGCCCAGGCGCTGAAAACCGCCCTGCTTGCGTCCCGCGTGCTTGAAAAACTTGGCTGCGAAGCTTCTCCTTCTTCCCTGGAACCCCGGGCGGATATCATTCAGGCGGTTAAGCTGAAAACGCCGGGTCGGCTGGTTTCCTTCTGCCAGGGAATTCAGCTGGCCAGCCCTGTGGACAGCATGGCTTTGCCGGAGCCGTGGCCCATGCCGGGATATGAGGATCCGGTGGTGATGGCCGCGGGAACCTTCGTCGCCGGAGCCAGTATCGAGCTGAGCGCCGACGGCCCCATGCGGGAACCCTATACGGTCTATATGCAGGGCAGCCTGACCTATGCCCATGGTCGTCTGGCCATGGCGGAAGCCATTGCTCGCATGATTGAAAGCGGAGATCTGACCCTGTAATCCTTTTCTCAAATAGGCGTAGCCTATTTGAGAAGCCGCGTGCTTTGCACGCTGATGCCGCGCAAGGCGCGTCATCTCGTCTCCTGCGATCTTCAACGCGCCTTTGGCGCTCTAAAACGACAGGTCGTTTTTAATGAAGATCAGTATAAAGTCGCTGTTTCTGAAACGAAGAGAACGCACTGTGAAAGGAGGATTGACAGGAATGAAGAAAGCCATACAAAAAATCTGGGAAACCCTCAATCAGAGCATTTTTGTCGGTGACCGGTATGAGAAGAATCTGCGGAATATGATGGTTACTGCGATCATTCTGATCGTCATCGGATTCGTTATGGGACTTCTGAATATCATCCAGAAACAATACCTGATTGCTCTCTCTCCGATCCTCCTCTTTTTCTCCGCCCTGATTTCCTTCATCACAATCAGGTACTTCAGGCGTCGGAATATCGCTGTGATTTTCACGATCATCGTCGTTATTGTTATTCTGACGTATGACGTCCTGTTTGCGGACAACGGATTTGCCTACCTGTGGACGCTTCTGGTTCCGTTGGCAACCAGCTATATGCTTTCCGTGAAAACAGGATTTCTGATGACAGCCTATTTTGAGATCCTGTTTATTGTGGCTTTCTATACGCCTGTCCGGCAGTTTGTTGCTTCCCGGTATCCTGAAATCGTGATGACCCGATTTCCGCTTCTCTATCTGTTCCACGGGCTTCTGGTTCTGTATGTCATGTATCAGTATCACAAAAGTGTCCTGAATGAAATTGCCTATGCCGACAGGCTGAACCAGGAAGTGACCAGACAGACCGCTGTCGCGGAAGAAAGAGCCAGCCGGATCGAACAGATGTCACTGCAGACCATCCAGACGCTGGCGAACGCGATTGACGCGAAGGATCCTTATACAAAAGGTCATTCTACCCGGGTCAGTCAATACTCTGTCATGATCGCGGAAGCGCTGGGATGGGACAAGGATCGGGTCAACGATCTGCGGTATTCGGCCCTTTTACATGATATCGGAAAGATCGGCGTGCCGGATTCCATTCTGAACAACCCCAAGCGCCTGACGGATGTTGAGTTTGGAATCATCAAATCTCACACCACCATCGGCGCGGATATCCTCAGGGGCAGAATCATGATTAACGCAGCAGAGGATGTGGCCCGGAGCCATCATGAGCGGTATGACGGAAAGGGTTATCCAAGAGGACTGCGGGGAGAGGAAATCTCCGAAGAAGCCAGAATTGTCGCCATTGCCGACGCGTTTGACGCCATGAGTTCCAACCGGGTATACCGAAAGGCCTGCGATGCTCAATATATCCGAAAAGAGATGGAGGAAGGAAAGGGAAAACAGTTTGATCCGCAGTTTGCCACAGTCCTTATTTCCCTGTGGGATCAGGGGAAGCTGGACCGGATTATGCGAAACGAAGAGGATGAAACGGAGATCGGGATGGAAGCTTCCTCCGTTTTGCTTCAGGAGGTCATGGAATCTTTCGCCAGCCATAACCCGGGAGACAATGTGGATCTTGTGACGGGCGTGATGAACCGTTCCGCGGGAGAAGCCGCCATCGCTCAGGACATGCGGGAAAACAGCGGCTGCTTCGTTTTCTTTGACATCGACAATCTGAAGAAAACCAACGATGTAAACGGGCACGGAGCGGGAGATCTGGCGCTGAAAATGATGGGCGATACGCTCCTGGAAAATGCCGGATCGAATCACTGCTGCCGGCTCGGCGGAGATGAGTTTGTGCTGTTCCTGCAGAATACTTCCAAGGAAGCGGCGGAAAAGGCCGTCCGGAAGATGATTGACGATTACGAGGAAAAGAAGAAGGATCATCCCAATCTGGCGGCGATTTCCCTCTCGGCCGGACTTGTGATGTGTACGCCGGACGACACCTATAACAAAGCATACAACCGGGCGGATAAAGCGCTTTACCATGTAAAGCAGAACGGAAAGAACGGCTTTGCTTTCTACAGCAGCGAGGCTGATTCCGTGCAGTCCGAAGAAGTGGACATCAACAAACTGCTGCAGGGGATCAGAACCAGCGGCAGCTATGACGGCGCCATGGACGTTGAATACCGGCAGTTTGCGAAGCTGTATGAATATATCGGCAATCTTGAAAAACGCTTCTCACAGCCCTACAGTCTGGTGATGATCACTCTGGAAACGATTCCGGGGAAGGCTCCGCATCCGGATGAACTGACAAAAGCGATGTATTACATGGAGCAGGCGATTCGGCAGACGATTCGGAATGTGGATGTGCTGACACAGTACAGCAGACATCAGTTCCTGATCATTCTTCTCGGCGCGGATCCGGAGGGCGTCCAGATCGCGATCGACAGAATCTTCAGGGGATACTTTAAGATGTATGGCAGCGGAGACTTCTCTCCGGGCTATTCCGTGGCCAAGGTGGAAGAATGATAATCACCTTGACAGAACCGGGTTGAAACCTTATAATTTGTTCAGACAATTCACTTCCGAAGGAGGGGCTCAGAGTTGGATATTCAGAGTTTACAGGTTCACGCGCGCCACGTTCGGCAGGATATTATCAAAATGACGGCTAAGGCCGGCGCCGGTCATCCGGGCGGTTCGCTGTCCTGTACGGACGCCCTGGTGGCGCTGTATTTCGACGTCATGAAGAACATCGACCCGAAGGACGACAAGAATCCGAATCGCGACCGGTTTGTTCTTTCCAAGGGACACGCCGCGCCGGCTCTGTACGGAACCCTGTGCGAACGGGGCTATTTTGAGGAAAAGGAGTTCGATCTTTTCCGTCAGCTTCACGGTATTCTGCAGGGCCATCCGGACATCAAGAAATGCCCCGGCGTGGATGCTTCCACAGGCTCTCTGGGCCAGGGAATTTCCATCGCGGTTGGCATGGCGCTGGGCGCGAAGCACACGGGCAATCCCTGCCATGTATATACGATGGTCGGCGACGGGGAAAGCCAGGAAGGCCTCGTCTGGGAGGCGAGCATGGCCGCAGCCCATTACAAGCTGGACAATCTGACGGTGATTCTGGATCACAACGGCATGCAGATTGACGGCACGAACGATCAGGTCATGTCCCTGGGCGACATTCATGCCAAGGCGGAAGCCTTCGGATATGACGTGATCGAGGTGGCCGACGGAAACGATATGCAGCAGGTACTGGACGCGCTCCACGCTCCCGCGAAGGAGGGCAAACCCCGCTATATCATCCTGAACACCCTCAAGGGCAAGGGAGTCAGCTATATGGAAGGCCAGGTTGGCTGGCACGGGAAGGCGCCCAACGCCGAACAGGCCGCCCAGGCTTTGAAGGAATTGGAGGATTGAGCTCATGGAAAAGAAAGCGATACGCGTCGCGTACGGCGAAGCGCTGGTGAAGCTCGGCGCTGAAAATGAAAAGGTGGTTGTGCTGGACGCCGATCTGGCCGCCGCTACCATGACCAACGGATTTAAGAAGGAATATCCCCATCGCTTCTATGATTGCGGCATTGCCGAGGCGGATATGGTGGACATCGCCGCCGGCATGAGCACCATGGGCCTGATTCCCTTCTGCTCCACCTTCGCGGTGTTTGCGGGCCGCAGCTACGATCAGATCCGGAACGGCGTCTGCTATCCGAATTTCAACGTCAAGCTGGGCTTCAGCCATGCGGGCATCACGCTGGGAGAGGACGGCGGAAGCCATCAGGCGATTGAGGATCTGGCGCTGATGAGGGTGCTGCCGAATATGACCGTGTTTGCTCCCTCCGACGCCAACGAGGTTTATCAGTGCGTGGAGGCCGCGGCGAAGATCAACGGTCCCGTATATATCCGGACGGCCCGGCTGCCTTCCCCGATCTACGATCCCCGGCCCTTCACTGTGGGCAAGGGTACCGTGATCAGGGACGGAAAGGACGTCGTGCTGTTTACCTGCGGTATCATCCTGGAGCATGTGCTGGATGCGGCGGATTGCCTGAAGGAAGCGGGCATCGACGCGGCAGTGGTTTCTTTCCACACCATTAAGCCCTTCGACGAGGAAATGGCCCGGGCATATACGGCCAGATGCGGAGGCAAGGCGATCACCGTGGAAGAGCATTCCGTCATCGGCGGCCTGGGTGATGCGGTGGCTTCCGCCATCATCGGCCACGGCGTGGCGAAGTTCAGGAAGATCGGGATTCAGGATGTGTTCGGCCAGAGCGGCAAGCCGGCCGATCTGCTGAAGGAATATCATCTTACCGGCCCGCAGATTGCCGAGCAGGTGATTGAGACACTGAAATAAAACGAGACAGTCGTTCATCAGGGGGACAGTACCGGATATGCCCGAAAGGGCGGAAACGGACTGTCCCCCTGAAACTTTGAGACATATTCGGTTCACGATCCGTATTTCACACCACAGGAGGCTGTGGACGGATCATCAAAACAAAATCGCCATTTGAACGCAGATGTGAATATGCACTATACAGAGATTCCTGTAGCATTCAAAGTGAACCTGGCCGGTAGGCAGGCGATTGAAACGGAAAGCACCCTGCAGTAAATGAAAATCGCTGACCTGAACAGTTGGCGAAAAGCATCTTACCGCAGGGGACCAGGATGAGAGATGAAATGATGAAAGGATCAGCATATGCAATACAAACACAGATCGCGCCTGAAGCAGGTGTGTGCCAACTTTTCCTCCCCGATGGAGGAGAATTCTCCGGAGATCTGTCTGATGCGATACCTCTGCGCGGGACAGGCGGAAGAGGCCTGCGCACTTTTCGGAACACAGAAACAATTCGGCGGTCTGCCGGCCATTGATACCCCTTATGGCCGCTTTGAGGGCGCGGAGGAAATCCGTGCCTGCGCGGAAGGATTCCTGAAGCGTTTCGACGCTTCTTCCGCCCAGACAGAACCGGTCTGCCAGACCCGATCCGGGGGTCGTTCTGTCACGGAGATGAACATTTCCTTTACCGTGGACGGCATGATCGACGAGGTCCCCATGTTTGCGGTCGGGGATCTGAGAGAGGGCGGCATGCTGGATGAGGTTCGGATCTATTGCAACTTCACCCGGGTTCCCGGCCTGACGCCCTATCGGAAACCCATCTTCCGCTCCGCGCATCTGGAAATGGGGGATCCGAATCTGCTCACCGGTGCTTTCCGGGAATACTACGAAGCCCTGCATCATGTTCCCCGACTGGATGTAGAACGGATTATTGCATCCATGGGGGATCATTGCCTTTTCGGCGGATACGAACCGGTGACGGGGGAGGAAGATGAGACCGGGGAGCCTGTGCCGGAGAGCCGGGAGGAGCTGACCCGCATCTATACGGACATGAGCATGCACATTCCGAGGTGGGTTGGCATGCGGTACGAGACATTGATTGACAACGGGATCACGGCGGTGATTGAATGGCAGCATATTGTGACGGACGCGGGTGTGGCGGAAGCCGGCCGTGTCTGCATGTCCGGGATTTCCGCCTATACCCGCGGGGAGGACGGTCGCCTTTGCTCCATCCGCATCTGTGATTACGCCGGATTTGAACGGACCATCGACTGGACAAAGACCCCCGTTTCCGAAGAGGAAGCACGGAGCATCAACCGGGTCCGGGAATTCCCGGCCGGTGTTGGGAACTGATTCCGTCCGTTTGAATCTGTTATCGCTGCGGCGCCGCCGGGGAACGAATCAGTTTCCGGCGGCGTTTTTCTCAACCCGGGAGGCGTAATCCAGCCAGGCGCCGATGCCTTTGGCGGCGGCTTCCGCGGTCTGAGGAACCTCGGAGAGACTGAACAATCCATCGGCATAAAGATAGCTGACGATCTTATAATCCGCCGGTTGGTATCCGTTCATCTTAAAAATGGAATGGACATATCCTTCGAGCACTTCCATGGCTTCAGCGCGGCTGTCCATGGCGTCTGTTCGGAGCGTGGACACATAATATCCGTTGCTTACGGGCACGATGATCCGGGCAATCGCTTCATCTCCGTGGATCACGATGGACACTGCGTCTTTCGTCACCGGCAGGGACGGATAAAAATCCGTCAGGCTCGGCGTTTCGTTTTCGTCCTGAATCAGATAGCGGGTCAGAGACTGCGCCACATACCAGTTCATGAATGTATCCAGATCCGCAGTGTCCTTTGTGCCGCCGCACCAGGCATAGGTTTTGCCATACTGCGCATAAAGGACTTCATAGGTTTTCTTTTCGACGTAATCATATTCGTAAGGATTATCTTTGGAAGGCTCAAACTGGAAGATCGGCACCTCCGCGCCGAGGTTCGTAGCCAGGATGTATCCGGCACCCAGGAAGGAATAGATCTGATAAAACACGTTGCCGATCTCCCGCTGAGATGCCTCCTTTGTCATCTCCACCGGATCCAGGATGACGCAGTGGCTGTCAGAGATTGCGATCACCTTCATGTCTTCCAGGGAAAACATCACCCCCTGATGTCCCCTGACATAAGGGCTGACACCATTGACCGGGGCGAAATACAGGTCTTCCATGTATCCCAGACGAATATCACGGCGCAGGGTGGCAATGGCCTGGCCCATGGCATTTTCCTTTGGATTATCTCCGAATTCCAGATAGTTGAGATCGGCGTGGACATTGAAATCATTGTCCATCCCGACGATCAGGTTTCCGTTGTTTTCCCAGAAGCTGAAAATATAATCTTCCGGATTGGACGATCCGCCTTTGCCCGTGGTGGTGACGGAGGAATAGTTTTCCGCCGTCGCAAGGGACAGGCTGCAGGGGAGCAGACACAGGCAAAGGATCAGAGCAAGCGCTTTTTTCATGGATTTTTCCTCCTCGTATTCTATGATTCGCAGATCATCTCCAGGGGTTCGCCCCTCACTCCCGGATCTGCGCAGCAGGAGAAGAAGCATGGCCATCCCAGCAAGCTGCAGGGATATCCTCAACAGGGATCGGATCAACGAATGTTTGCAAACCGCATTTGAAGGGATTGCCCATCAAACAACAAGCCGGTTATTTGGGAAAATGATACTCTTACAGGGGAAGCACCCTCATTGTAAAGGAAAGCACAACCAAAAGGCAAGCGAAATCTTTCCATCCCGGGCGAAACTGTTAATCTGAGGTGGAAATTACCATCCCGGGCGAATCTTTCCATGCCGGGTGAAACTTTCCATCCCGGGAGAAGCTGTCCATC
>CADBLV010000205.1 GCA_902795555.1 uncultured Eubacteriales bacterium
CATGGAGAAGGCGTCTTCAGGGGCAACAAGTGTATCTTTATGGCACCGCCGCCGGAATTGGTGCCTGACCACATGCAGTCCCTGTTTAACTGGATGAATGAGGCGAAGGATGTACTGCATCCCCTGCTCCTGTCAACCGTCTTTCATTATGAGTTTGTCTTTATCCATCCTTTTGAAGACGGGAACGGACGTATGGCCCGGCTATGGCAGACAGCCTTGCTGATGCAGTGGAATCCGATCTTTCAGTACCTGCCGATTGAGAATCGGATTCATGAATTCCAGCAGGAGTACTATGATGCGATTGCCACCTGTCATTCCTCCGGAAACTCGAACGTGTTTATTGAATTCATGCTGGACAAAATCAATCTGACTCTGGATTGGACGCTGGAACAGGTTTCCGGTGAGGATGCATATCTTCCGGAAACAGTAAAACGCCTGCTGAACGTCATGGAATATGACGTACCTTATGCAGGCGCTCAGCTTATGCAGAAGCTTCAGCTGAAATCACGGGAAAATTTCCGCAAACTGTACCTGATTCCCGCCTTGGAAAGATCGTTGATCACGATGAGCGTTCCGGATAAACCGACCAGCCGGAATCAGAGCTATATCAGAAAATAGCAGCTGGAGTATCAGTATGATGCATACCAGGTTACATACACCGGTATGCTGATGTTTCGAGGGATTGAGGTTTCTGCTGAAAGAAATTCGTAATGACGGTACCGTCGCCGATGTTAAATGATCCGTCAATCCACCGCGTGATCAATGGAAATATGTTCGCCGGCCCAGACTTTCTTTCCGCTCCAGGGCTCGTCCGCGGCTGACCAGAAGGGATCTTCCGGGCAAAGGCCCAGAGGCAGGAACACCGCGGAACACAGATATAGCGAGCCGATGTTGATATAGCCTTCGGCCAGCTCCGGCTGGGTCCCGTAGACCCCGGGCGTCAGAAAGCCTTTATCATCAAAGAGATCCGGAGCGGACATCACCCTTTGAATCACCGCTCCAAGCCCGCACCGCACGGCCGCGGGGGAAAGCCCCGGCTCCAGGCGATGGGTCAGGGCCGCCTGACTCAGCAGGTGGAACACGCCGAAGCGGTAGCAGATCGACCGACCCAGGACAGGATAACTTCCCTCCGGCCCGATCAGACGCTCCAGAACGGAAGCGTACCTCGCGGCGCGTCGGTTCACCGCCTCCTGCATCTCCGCGATTTCCGGATGTTCCTTCGCCATCAGATTGACAATTTCCGTCAGCATGGGCTGGATGACAAAGCTGTTGTAATAGTCCCAATGGAAAAAGGGACCGTCGCCGTAGGTTCCGTCGCCCAGATACCACTGCTGATGCTGCCGCAGGGCGTAGAGAATCCGCATAATGTCATAAGATTCACCCAGGACAAACAGCCCCGCCTCCACCATGGCGGAAAACAGGAGCCAGTTGCAGTTATAGGCCGGAATCGCCCGGGAAGCCCGAAACGCGTCAGCCAGCTGTCGCCGAACCCTTTCCTCCATGGCCCCAGCCAGCGCCTTCGGCGCACGAACCACCGCGTGGGCCAGAAAGGCCGTGTCCACCAGGGGCTGACCGCCCCGATCGAAAACCATGAAATCCGGAGAGGACGGATTTGTCGCGGCGTCCAGACAGCGAAGCGCCTTCTCACGCCAGACCTTTTGCATCTTGCGCTCCTCCGGGGACAGGGCATCTTCATCCGCCTCCAGCCACGGCGCCAGACCCAGCATGCTCCGTCCAAAGGCTTCCAGCGGCGCAAATTCCGCCCGGTCCGGATGGAAGGAAAGCGGCATGGTTTGTTTGAGTTTCCCCTGTTCCAGCGCGTCCAGAACCGGAGAAACAATTTTCAGCATGGCATTCAGCCATTCCAGGCGGGACATCATGGCGATCATCCTTTCCTGCGGAACGGAGAAGGCAGCGTTGTTCGTTCCCTCCGTCCCATGGTATTACGGTCATTATACACCCCTTCCCGCCGCCGTCAAGAAGGGATGGCCTCGCAGCATGTGATGAGGCATCGTCCGGAGCCCGGAACATGGGACAGGCCCTCTGTGCTTTGTACCGGTGTCAGGCCCTCCGGGCTTTTTTGTCGATGACAGGCCCTCTGCGAATTCTGAAGTGGCGACTTGACTTTCCCGCGGATTCGCGATAGGATGGATTCGCGGCGAAGCCAAAAAAGAATGGCGAAGCCGTAAAAAGAATATTTTCCAATCGAGAAGGGAAAGAAAGCGAGGAAAACCATGAAAAAAATCCTGACCCTGATCCTGACCCTGATCCTGGCGCTGGCTGTGAGCCAGTGCGCGGCGGCAGAAGATGCTCCGGTTCTGACGCTGACGGCGCCCGGCGGCGCGCCTGCCCTGGCGGTGGCCACCCTGGCCGCGGAAACCCCGGAACGGTATACCTTTGTGGCGGCGGACACGATTGCCGCAGCCTTCGCAAAGGCGGAATCCGATTTCATCATTGCGCCGCTGAACGCAGGCGCCAAGCTTTTCAAGGCCGGAAAATCAACCTATAAGCTGGCGGCTGTGGTCACCTGGGGAAATCTGTACATCGCCTCCCAGAGGGAAAATTTCAAACCGGAGGATATTTCCGGCGCGGAGATCACCCTCTTCGGGGAGAACACGATTAATGCTTCTGTGACGCTGTATGCTCTGAAGGAAAACGGCATTGAGCCGGCCAATGCAGCATATCTGGCTTCTGCCGCGGAAACCCAGGCGCTGCTGCTGAGCGATGAAAATGCCATTGTGGTGACGGCGGAACCCGCCCTGACCGCGGCGAAGATGAAAAACGAAAAGATCACGGCGATCGGCGTCAACGATCTTCTGAAGCAGGCGACCGGAAACGACGGCTATGCTCAGGCGGGGCTGTTTGTCCGGGCTGAAACCCTGGAAAAGCAGCCCGAGGCGGTGGCGGCTTATCTGAAGGCGGCGGAGGAAGCTGCCGTAAAGTGCGAAACGGATGTAGCTGCCGTGGCGGAAGCGGCGGTGAAGCTGGAAATCCTGCCCAACGCGAAGGTGGCGGCTGCCGCGATTCCGGGCTGCGCGATCCGGTATGTGAGCGCGGCGGACGCGAAGGAGCAGATTGAGATGACCGTGGCAGTGGATCCGGCCCAGTTCGGCGGCGAAGCGCCCGCGGATGATTTCTATGTCGGAACAAAGAAATAAGCGATCTGAAACGCTGGCATTCTGTCTGGGCCTCCTCCTGGTGGGGGGGCTCATTCAGCTTGCCGGCGTTCTGAAAGGCGATCGGCTGGTGTTTCCGGATGTAGCGGAGATCCTTCGGGCTTTTTTCAGACTGATGGGGGAGGAACGAACCTGGCGGATGATCGGGACAACCCTGGTGCATCTGGCGGAGTCCGTCGCGGTGGCCGCGGTGATCGCCACAGCCCTGGGATTCCTCCAGGGCCGCAGCCCTTTCGTTCATACGCTGCTGAAGCCTGCCATGATCCTGCTGCGATCGATCCCCATGATCGTCCTGGCGGTGATCCTCATGGTGCTTCTGCCTTACGGGCAGGTGCCGGTCGTTTCGGCGGTGCTGATGCTGATTCCCCTGATCAGCGAGGCGGTTCGCGAGGGATATCGGCGGATTGAGCCGGAGCTGATCGATGTCTATCGGCTGAACAGCCGCTTCACCCTTCGGGTGCTCTGGCAGGTTTATCTTCCCCTGATGGCGGGGTATCTTCGGCAGGCTTTTGTGAATGCGGTCGGCATGGGCATCAAAGTGGTTGTGACCGCGGAATATCTCGTTCAGACCCGGGATTCTCTGGGAAAAGCGGTTTATTCCAGCGCATATTTTAATGAATATGAAGATATTTATGCCTATGCACTGATCATGATTCTTCTGGCGCTTGCGTTCAGCGGCCTTCCGTCGCTGCTGCTGCGAAAACGAAAATAATGGTTCTGGCTACATGAACGCTGCTGCTGTGAAAACAGAAATCATGATCCTGGCAGCAAGTTCGCTGCTGCTGTTTTACTGCCTTCTTCTGTCGCCGTGGGTGAGATAGTATTTGCGCTTGTCGTCATACATGATCATATCGGCCCGGTTGAAAACCATGTGGTAGTCGGTGTCGGACCCGGG
>CADBLV010000206.1 GCA_902795555.1 uncultured Eubacteriales bacterium
ACCGTCTCCGTGCTCACCTCCGAGGAATTCACCACGCTTTCCCGGGACATCAACACCACCGTGGATGTGCTGAAGGGGTATATCAGCGCTGCGGAGAAACGCATGGAGCAGGAACTGCTGATGGCCAAAACCATTCAGGCAGCCGCCCTGCCGCGAAATTTCAATTTCCCGCGGGATGAATTTGAGCTTTACGCCCTGATGGATCCGGCGAAGGAAGTCGGCGGCGATTTCTATGACTTCTTCTTCGTGGATCAGCATCGCCTGGCCCTGGTCATCGCCGATGTTTCCGGAAAGGGCATTCCGGCGGCCCTGTTCATGATGCGGGCGAAGACCGCCATCCGGAACCTGGCGGAAAGCGGCAAGGCGCCGGCGGAAATCTTCGCGCAGGCCAACCACATCCTCTGTGAAGGCAACGACGCGGAGATGTTTGTCACCGCCTGGATAGGCATCATCGATCTGAAAACCGGCATCATGCAATGCGCCAACGCCGGTCACGAATATCCCACCATTCTCCGGGCCGGTGGGGAATGGGAGCTGATGAAGGACATCCATTCCCTGGCCCTGGCCGCCATGGACGGAATCCGCATGAAGGAGTACGAGCTTCGCCTGAACCCCGGCGACCGCCTCTTTGTATATACCGACGGCGTGCCGGAAGCCATCAATGAGCAGATTGAGCAATATGGCACAGACCGGATGCTGGCGATTCTGAACAAAGGAAAAGATCTCCCCTCCCGGGCGCTGCTCGCCCTGGTTCGGGAAGATCTGAAGACCTTTGTGGGCACGGCGGATCAGTTTGATGACATCACGATGCTGGGCTTCTCATTCCTGGCCTGGACAGCGGAATGAGGCTGGAAAAGACAGAACGCACGGCACACGAACACGAAACACCGGAGATTCAGCGCAGGCACGCGCAGCAGCAAACCCGGAAAAGAGGGGTCAGATTGGAAAAACGCAGCGTCACCATTTCGATCGGCGGAAAGCTTTACCGTTTTTTATCCGATGATTCGGAGGAATATATCCTGGCCCTGGAGCGACGGGTCAACGAGGCGATGAAACAAACCGCCCCTTTCTCGGGCATGTCTTCTCATACCAACGCCGTCCTGACGGCCCTTTTGCTGGCGGACGAATTATTGAGAACAGAACGAAACGCGGCCGCGGCTTCAATGCCGCGGCCGCCGGAAGTCCGGAACCGTCAGCCCGCGGCCGTCAGCCGGAAGAACACGGTGAAAGCCGCCGGGCAGGATAACGGACAGATTTCCATCTGGGATTTGCCTGACGTGTCTCATGAGGCATAGGGAGCCGAAGAATTATTGCTTCGCGCGCTGTTCCGCCAGATTCAGCTGGTTGGCTTTCTTCTGTTCGGCACTTCGCCAGGCATACATAATCAGAGCGACGGCGATAACACCATAGGAGAGGAAGGCCCGGAAATACTCGCCCACCGCGGAATTGCCGAACATGGCAGAGGCGGCGCTTTGGGCCGTGATGAACAGGGAATGGAAGAGGAAGGTTCCCACCAGCGCCTGGAGGTTTGTGGCGCGGTCGATGGAGGCGCCGCCCACCAGAATGGCTGCGCCGGCATAGAGGCCCACCTGCTCATGAGCTGCATAGGTCTGGAAGGTTCCGATGCCTTCGCTTTGCATAAACATGATCTGACCCCATCCGGCCAGCACCGTGGAAATCATAATCGCAATGACACGGGTCCGGTCCACATTGATCCCGGAGGCATTGGCCACGGTTTGATTCTGGCCGACGGCCCGGAATTTCTGGCCCAGGCGGGTCCGCATGATGGTTGAATTAAACAGGCAGAGCCCGAGGATCAGAATCCATGTTACCAGAGGGAGTTTCAGTTCGCGGCCGTGAGTGCCGTTGACCGTGTTGGCAACGGCGGGAATCGCGAAGACCCCGGCGAAAACTGCGGCCACCCCCACGCCCACCAGCATACGCTTCAGGGTGATTTTCTTCCTGAAATACTGAATGGCCGAAGCCAGGGCAAGGACACCGCAGGAAATATAAAGGGCCAGCAGGAAGGGCACATGGGCGATACCGTCGATGGCGGTGTAGAGGCCGACGGAACCGGTCAGGTTCAGCGTATTCTGCACGCCGCTGGCACCGACGATGGTCACATTGCTGTTCAGGGGAATGATGGAGCCGAAGATGAAGAGGAACAGCAGCTGATAGGCGCCATTGGCAAAATACCCCAGGATCAGGGAACCGATCGTTTCCTGACCCTTCATTTTATTCAGGAGCTTTCCGATCAGGAAACCGAAGAAGGAGCCCAGGGGCAGCGTGATGGCAGCGGCCAGAAGAATGCCCGGAACCCCGGTGACACCCCAGTTGATCACCAGCAGGAGGCCGATCTGCGCGGCCATAGCGCCGATGGTGATCGCGAAATTGATGCCCATGCCGGCCACGATGGGAATAATCAGGGCCAGGACGATGAAGGCGTTGCGGTTCAGCCGCAGGAGCAGCTGGCTGGCCACATAATTGATGTCCAGCCCGGAAGTAATGATAAAGAAAACAGAAAGAGCAATGAAGAGATAGGTTACGATATATTTCTCCAGATGCGCTTTGACCGGATTCTGATCACGCACGGCGTCCACCTCCACTCTGAGTCAGGGCATAGAGAATGATTCCGTTGGAAATCATAATCCGCATGACTTCGCTCAGGCCGCCGCCCGCCACGACGGAATTGGCGATTTGCTGACCGAAGACCAGGACGCCTTCGAAGAGGAAAACGCCGATGAGCACATGGCTGACCCGGGCCTTACTGACGGTCGCGCCACCGATGAGGATCGCCGAGGAGGCGATGAATCCCAGCTGACGGGGGGCTGTATAGAGCTGGGCATATCCGAAGGCCTGGGAATAAATGACGATACCGACAGCGGCAATCACCGTGGACAGAACGGTCCCGATCGTTCGCATATGATTGACATTGATGCCGCTGGCTTCCGCGAAGCGGGGATTGGATCCCACGGCGGTCATGGCCGTGCCCAGGCGGGAGCGGGAGAAGAGCCACACAGCCAGGCAGCACAGCCCCAGGAAGAGCAGGCCGCCGGTGGGCACCTTGATGCCAAAGACACGGAAGGACAGGAAGTTATCCAGCAGATGGGCAAAGCTGCCCAGCAGGCTGTGGGTGACCCGGAGGCCTTTACCGCTGAGGAGCCAGACAATTTTCGGATTGTTGAAAGGGAGCATCATCCAGCCGATGCACATGAGGGAGACGAAGGAGAAGCCCACATAGGTGGAAATCGTCATTTCGTTTCCTTTCATGCGGTTCAGAAGCTTGGAATAGGACCAGCCCAGGGGCAGGGAAACCGCCGCCCCGATAAGACATGCGGCCAGCAGCGCCGGGAACCCGGTCATGTTGAACTGCAGCGCCATGACGATGCCCAGCAGGCCGGAAATGCAGCCGATGGTCATGCCCATATTCAGGCCGATGCCGCACTGGATGCCCGGCATCATTGCCAGGACCAGAACACCGTACATGGTCATCCGCTCCAGCACGTTGCCCATCATCATCCGTACGGAGATGTTGTACAGTTCCGCCAGGAGGCAGAGATAGACAAAGAAGAGGGCGATGATCGTGCGGGGGATGCCGAAGC
>CADBLV010000207.1 GCA_902795555.1 uncultured Eubacteriales bacterium
GCGCTTTTCCGTCCGGATAGGCTCCGCGGGCAGCATATACGCCGGTTTCCCGCATCAGCCACCAGATGAAGTCCGGAACCGGCATGCTCTCGCTGATCTTTCTCCATCCATTCAGCTGATCGACCACCTGTCTGCAGCGGATGTCAATCGGTTTCTCATTCCGTTCCGCGCATAGTTCAAACGCTTCGTAGAAAGGCACAAATTCATTTTTCTCCAGCCGGATGTCCGCCAGTTCGCTTTCTGAAAACAGGAAAGGCGTATTGTTCAGCGTTCCGGCCAGCGCGTCGTCATTGTGCAGATTATCGATCACGGTCAGCAGATTCAGAAAGGACTTCACTTCATCCAGTCCGAAGAAGTCCGGCGCGCCTTCATACATGACAGGGATGTGCATCTTTTTCAGGTGATTCACAATGGCGGAAGCGGTGCCTTTGGCGACTTTCACCAGAATGACGATATCTCTGTATCGGTAATGCTCCGTGCTGCTGGATTCAGTGGAGGGGGTAATCAGGGACCGGATGTACCGGCCGACCACTTCACACTGGGCTTCCAGCTTATCCGCGTCTTCTTCCCCTTTCTGCACCAGGAACACATCAACCGGTCCGAAGTCGCCATCAACGTTGCACTGCAGGTTATCCTCCGGATTGTATTTCATGTCTGTAATCTTCTCGTGCATTGCTTCGGTGAACACCTCATTCACGGCATCCACAACGCTTTTGCAGGAGCGATAGTTGTCCATGAAGAAGATCCGGCGCTCTGTCGCGTCCGCGGCGTCCGAATAATTTTTGCGTTTTTTCTCGAACAGATCCGGTTCGGCATGGCGAAATCCGTAGATGGACTGTTTGATGTCGCCGACCATGAAGAACTGATGCCCGGGACCTTTCAACTTTCCGATGATGGCCTCCTGAATGCCGGAAACATCCTGGCATTCGTCCACATAGATGTACCTGTATTTGGCCAGCAGCTCATTCCGCTTTTCCTCATCAGACATAATGCGGTAAGCGATCTGCTCCATGTCCGCGTAGTCAATCACGCCGGTTTCCAGTTTCTGCTGCGCATACTGCTTGGCGATTACCCTCAGAAGCAGCTCCAGTCCCCGCAGCTCCGTCTGAATGATGCTGTTCAGGCGCTCATTCTTCTCGTCCATCATGGCATCAATGCGTTTGACTGCCGTGGAGAAGATGCCGCCGGAACCTTTCATGCTGTTGCGGACGGCATCAAACTGTTTCTTCCAGGCTTTGGTTTCATCATCCGACCCACGGGGTACAGCAGGTGCTTTCACAAACGCGGCTATGGTACTCAGAAGTAACGCTCGCTTCTCTTCAACGCTTTTTGTGAGGTTATCTTTTCGGAGAAACTCGTCAACCGGGTCAGCGCTCGTCCGGTCATGTTTTTCGAGGAAGTCTTTATCCGGGTCAATGTTTATCTGGTTATATTTTTCGAGAAAGTCATTCACCAGGTCTTCATCGGCCTGCACTGTGTCATGGCAGGAAGCCAGGGCATGTGGGGCTTTCAGGAGTTCCTGCTCCTGCCGCAGGCATTCATCCAGCCCCAGCACATCCAGATCAATCGAGGTCATGATCTGTTGATTCCAAAGCTCATACGGAGGATTTTTAACGACCTTTTCAAGGAAATCAAAGGGATTTGGAATGCCCATCAGGACATCATACAGATCCTCGACCATCTTCCGGATGTCTTCGATGCTGAAGGCGGTCATCAGAAAACCAACGGCCTGCCTGTCTGCGAGGCTGTATTTGTCCTTTTTGTTGAAGATAAGCTCTGCGGCATCGGAGAAGCACTCGTCCATGATGAGCTTTTTTTCCGCGTCCTTCAGCACCCGGGGATTCATGGTGGCTTCCGTGTTGTCGTTGTATTCCTTCAGCAGCTGGGTGCAGAAGGAGTGGATGGTGCTGATGGTTGCGGTTTCGATCTCGCTCAGCGCTTTGGCTGCCTGATTTACCCCCCGCTCCGAGGCTTCCTCCAGGAGATCCCGCAGCTTGTCCTTCATGTTCCGGGCTGCGTCCTTGGTGAAGGTGATCACGAGGAACTGGGAAACAGATGCCTCCGGATTATGGATCAGCGTCTTCTTGATCTTTTCCACCATAACGCTGGTTTTTCCTGAGCCGGCAGCAGCGGAGACCAGGATGTTCTGGTTCCGGGCGTTAATGGCTTCCTGCTGAGAAGCATTGAACTTCGACGGCACGGGCGAGCCCCCTTTCAACCGGGCAGTGTATGGGGCCATTATACCATGAATCCCTTTGCTTTTAAAGGCAAAGGGATTCATCGTATCCTGATCTTCCTGATTTGATCTGCTTTTTCTTATTGATTCGCGAACACGGGCTGACCGTTCACAGCGATATCGCCTTCAATCGGGATCAGCAAATAGCTCCGGCCGTCAATGACCCTTGTTTCAAGCAGGTCAGCCTGTTTAGGGTCTACTTTGATGGAAACGCTGGGCATTTCCACTTTGAACTGTTTGGGCGTTACGACATTGACGGCCGGAAGAACCGCGCCTGTGCCGAAAGTTGCGTCAAAGCCTTTCCGGAAAGCTTCGACCCGGTCTTCTGACACACCGCCGTCTGTCAGCATTCTGGCCACATCCTGCTTGGAGAGCATCAGGGGCTCATCATCCTTGCTCTGTTCTTCGATCAGGCCGGAAACGACCTCGTGCATTTCCTGCACCACATCCAGAGAGCATTCATTTCCCAGACTCTGGGCCAGCAGCGTTTGGAAGTTTTCCGTCTGCTCCGTTGCCGGCATCTCCGCCTCTACATTGAAAGCAGCTTTCAGGAAATCCGCATGCGCGTCATTGCAGTCTTTGTTGAAGAAAAGGATCGTGTTGACGTCGGCGGCGCCTCCTTCATAAAGCGGGAAAAGGAATCCGAGCGCCGGAGCACTGGCCAGCCATTCCGGGGCCCGTTCGTGGAAGATACCGTCGGTGGGAAGATATCTCAGCGCGGGCTTTTCCTGTTTTACGGGGCAGATTGCACAAAGAATGTAACTGAAAGCGCGATCAGCGTTTTCGTCATCGATTTCTCCGTTCACATCACGCCTCCGGACATCCATATCGTCATGCATCAGGAGAATCAGCCAGTTTTCGGCATTCTGAGCATCTTCGACCGACTGCATGTCAGGATGTTCCGCACGGATTCCTGCGATCAGGCGGGTAAAAAGCGCTTCCAAAGCTTCCTTGTCCTGAAGCGCTGTGTCTCTGACGCGAAGAAGGAGATCGTCGCTTTCTGTCGGAAACGCGATAGGGGTGAGTGTCTGCCCGATCTGCCCGGAGAGAACTTTCTTGAAAATGGACATGTATTTTTCGTTTTCCTGCTCATACAATGATCCGACCGGAAGCTCGAAGCTTGTGATCGGATTTCCGATATAATCAACATAGCAGCCGCAGATCAGCGATGGATTGCGTTTGTCAGGGTTAAGCCGTCTTTTGATTTCCGCCAGGTCTCTTTGATTCATGTTTTTCAGTCTTTCCTTTCTTGATATACATGGTTTCCGTCTGCAATTCGGCCCCATCTGTCCCGGTACTTCCCGGAACTGATGCCGGGCGAATGCAGAACAAAGCATATTCTACCATCTTGTGCCTGAGGATGCAATAAACGGCAAAAGGATCTTCTGGATCCTTTTGCCGTTTGAATGGTCATGATGATGAAATTCTGGAGCAATCCTTTTCACATTCTGTCAGCTCATGCATATTTACCGTGGGGATCGGATGCAATCTGCAAACAGCGGAAGCAATAAGCTTTATTCGATGATACTGGTTTTCGTTTCAAACGCTTCCCGGGTTGTTGCACCGCTGGTTGCATCCACACCGGAATCCGCTTTGCCGATCAGCAGAACCGCTACAGCCTGCATGGAAGGATCTACGCCCAGTTTTTCGCAGAGTGCGTCATGATTCTCACCATTCAGCGTCATGGTCGGGGATGAAACGATCTTTACGCCATATCCCAGGGAAGAAGCTGCAATGACCATATTCTGGGTGGCAAGGCCGCAGTCAAAGCTGGCATCCGGGGATTTGGAACTGCTGTTTTTGTAGACAATGACAGCAGCCGGTGAATCGCCCAGGGAAGCTTTCGCGCCGCTGCCGCCGGTCGGCGGTGCAGCGGGTCTTTCCCCTGCAGGTGATCCTTCGCCGGCTCCTCCCGGTAAATCCGATGGAGCACCTTCGGGTTTGCTGCCCGAGAAACCTTCAGGTTTTTTCCCCATATCTGCAGGCGTTGAAAATCCGTTCATACCTGAACCGGCAATTTCTTTCATGATTTCCGGATTGGTTACGGCCACAAAGAACCACGGCTGCTGATTGATCGCGCTCTCTGTTGATAACCCTGCCCGGAGAATCGTTTTCAGGTCTTCGGACGGAACCGCCTCGTCCGTAAAAGCCTGTGTTGTTCCGGTGCTCATGATTACATCCACCGCAGATTCAGCCATGGCGGTTGAAACCATAAAAAGCACTGCTGCCAGAATCATTCCAAGGAATCGTTTCATCGTTGTTTTCCACCTCCGTTTGATTGCTATCAGGGATGACAGAATGATATATAAAAAACCTAAAGTATAATTAAAATCCGGGCGCTGCGACTCTGAAATCCGGAATGGCGGTGATTTTCTGTTGTTGACCGCAGTACGGTTTGCTGGTAGAATAACCCGTGAAATCGGCAGCAGTCACAGTATCCCACAATCCGAAAAAAGGCGGTAATTGAAAAGATGAAAATCATGGTCAGCGCCTGCCTGTTGGGCGAAAACTGCAAGTATAATGGCGGGAACAACCGGAACCTGGAACTCCTTCATATGCTGTCGGGCCATGAAATCATTCCGGTCTGTCCGGAAGTGCTGGGCGGTCTGCCTGTTCCGCGTATTCCGGCAGAGATCGTGAACGGAATTGTCATAAACCGGGAAAACAGATCTGTTGATGAATTGTTCCGCAGGGGCGCCCAAAAGGCACTCGAGATTGTCCGGAAGGAGAAACCCGATCTGATCATTCTTCAATCCCGAAGCCCCAGCTGCGGAGCAAAAGAAATCTATGACGGAACTTTTTCCGGGAGGTTGATCCCAGGCCGGGGCATATTTGCTGAGCTGGCAATGTGTTCCGGATTTCATGTGATAGACGTGGAGGATGCCATATCTGAAAGGAGGAAATCCCAATGAATCCGCAGGATGTGGACAGAACAAATGAGATAAGTATGTACGATGGGAAAATGGTGCGGATCACCGATTCAGACGGGAAAACTTTCACCGGCATTGCGGAAACACAATCGGCGGAGTACTGTTTCCACGAATATGGCCGGGAAGAAGATGCTCTTGAAGTTTGTCATTTTACCATCTATGCTTCAGATATAAAGGAAATCAGGCTCCTTCCGGAGTTGAAGATCATCCGTGCCATGGATACCTGGCAGCAGGCAGGCGCTTACTATGTCCGCATACAGGCGATGGCGAAAAAACACCACATCTCGCTCCGGCAGGAGTTTGATGAGCATGATGGTCCGAACACGAAGTACATTGTTGTGACGGATAACGACTTTCCGATCGCCACAGCAAGGATGTATCCGATTGATCGGAAATCCATGATGATCGGAAGAGTAGTGGTCCTCCCTGAATATCGGCATCAGGGGATCGGAACGATGGTGGTCAATGCCTGTGAGGAATGGGCTGAAGAGATGTATTTCTCAAAGACCGTTGTTGAAAGCCGGGACAACAAGACCGCATTCTATAAATGGCTGGGGTATGAGAGCTGCGGAGAAGTTGTGGAGGGAGATACGTTTCGCTGCATCAGAATGGAGAAAGTGCTCTGAAATGACTGAAAAAAGCACGTCTCCTCGCACAGCCCACGGCCGGCTGGTAAAAAAGCAGGTTACACCTCATCCAATCACCTGATAACGAAGCCTGAC
>CADBLV010000208.1 GCA_902795555.1 uncultured Eubacteriales bacterium
CCGCTTAAACCGTTTGAGCGCACTTTCCAGGGACTCATTTTCGCGGATACGAACCTCGGACACTGTTATCCCTCCCCTCGCTCATAACACTGTTTCATCTGGCTCGCCTGAACGGAACCGGAGACAAAACACTGTGTCATTATACAGTACAAATCGGGTTTCGTCAAGCCGCTTCACAAAAATCTCTGTGAACTGCGGCTTGATGGCTGTCCTTCTGTTCGGCCGATCCCTTTGTTATCGCTTCCGCGCGCACAGATCGCGAACCAGACATACGATCCGGTTATGCCATTTTTTCGGCCATCTTTTCTCCGCCCAAAAGGTGGAAATGAAGATGCTCTACGGACTGGCAGGCATCCGGGCCGCAGTTGGAAATCACCCGATATCCGTTTGTCAGCTTTTCCTGTCCGGCAATCAGATCGCCGGCCCGCAGGCAGGCGGCCAGCTCCGTGTCGGACAGATGGTTTGATTCGGCCAGGGAAGCGACGTGATGTTTGGGCACAATCAGCACATGCGTCGGCGCCTGCGGCGCGATATCCCGGAAAGCAAAGACATATTCGTCCTCATACACCTTGTTCGAGGGAATCTCGCCTCTGATGATTTTGCAAAACAGTCAGTTTTCCATGATGTTACCCTTCCTTTCTTTTTCTTTGATGAATTCTTCGTTCGTGCTGTTTCCTCCTCTGTGAATCGCAGGTTTACAGATGCTATTTGTCCGGCGGTCAATGGCTCCTTCGCGAGATCATTCAAGGACCCGCCCGTTCATAACATCTCCGCAAATCGACTCCAGATGCACAGAAACGGGTGTGCCGCCGGTGCATGAGCATTCCTTCGCCAGCCGCACCCGGATATACTCCGGCGTATATCCCTCCCAGCAGCCGTTCACCATCTCCTCCGGAATCATCTGCGCTGTTTCCTCAATCCATCCGGAAAGATACGCCCTGCTGCAACGCTCGCCCAGGGTGATCAGGGCCCGGGTTCGCAATTCCTTCGTCTGTTTGGAAATCTGTCCGGGCATCAGGGCCGCGGGCGTGTCCGGCCGGGGAGAATACGGAAACACATGAATCCGGGCGAACCCAACCTTCTCAATCATTCGGCAGGTTTCCTGAAACTCCTCCTCCGTTTCCCCGGGAAATCCTGTTAAAATATCCGTGGTCAAGGCGGCCCGGGGGAATTCCCGGCGTAAATTGTTCACCCCTTCCAGATACTGCCGGGTGTTATATCTCCGCCGCATCCGGGCCAGCACCGTATCGCTCCCGGATTGCAGGGCCAGATGAAACTGAGGACAGATTTTTCCCATCTCACGCAGGGCGGCAGCGAATTCAGGCGTGGCGATGGTGGGCTCCAGGGATCCCAGCCGGATGCGGTCGATGCCCGCGATCTCCCTCACCGTTCTCACCGCATCCAGCAGTGTCAGACGGGGAGAGAGATCCAGCCCATAGGAGGACAGATGAATTCCCGTAAGGACAATTTCCCGAAATCCACGCTGGCAGAGGCGGAAAGCTTCTTCCGCGATTTCTTCCGGCGGTCGGGAACGGATGCTCCCCCGGACGGCGGGAATGATGCAATAGGAACAGCGGTTTCCGCATCCCTCCTGAATCTTCAGAACGGCCCGGGTGTGATCCTCCTGAAAGCTGATCTGTAAAGGTTCAAAGGAAGCCCGGGGTTCCAGGGGAGAAACTGCGCACAGCGGCTCACCCCGGTCGATGACCTGGTTTAACAGCGAAACGACATCCTTCCGTCGCTGGGTGCCGATGACCAGATCTGCCCCGGTCAGGGAAATTAGATCCTCTCCCCGCTGCTGGGCCAGACAGCCGCAGAGAATCAGCCGGGCTTCCGGATGGGCCCGCTTCAGCCGCCGGGCCATCTGCAGGGACTTTTTGTCTCCAACGCCGGTTACTGTGCAGGTGTTCAGCAGAATCACATCCGCCGCTTCCGAAAGGGCTACCGGCTCGTAACCTGCCGCCAGAAACAATTCAAGCATGGCCTGGGTGTCATATTGATTCACTTTGCATCCCAGGGTGTGGCAGGCGATGGTTGGCATGGACGTATTCTTCCTTTCTTTGTTCAGGATCAGTTTTCCATTTCGCCATACAGGCACATCATGGCTGACAGCGCGGCCAGCCCCGCGGTTTCCGTGCGCAAAATGCGCCTGCCCAGCGTCACAGGAAGACATCCGTATGCTGTCAGCGTTTTCATCTCTTCCTGCTCGATGCCACCCTCGGGACCGATCACGATGCCAAGGGAAGAAATATCGGGATAAGTCTTTCGGACGGTCAGCAACCCGGGATGTCCGACCGATATATTCACGTTATCGCCTACCGGCCCGGCGGAGGAACAATCTTCCCAAGGCGCAACGGTTAAATCAAGCGTTTTCAAGAGGGGAGGGAGCGCAGGAAGAGAAACCGGCAGACAAACCTCCGGCATCAACCGCCTCCCGCTCTGCTTACAGGCCTCCCGGGCGATTTTCTGCCATCGTTCCCGCTTCTTTTCCGCGTCCTTTTCGTCCATTCGCATTACGCAACGGGCCATGCGCAGGGGAACGATCCGATCCACTCCCAGCTCGGTTGCCTTCTGCACAATCCACTCCATCTTGTCCGCTTTGGGGAGCCCCTGAAACAGGGTGATCCGCAGACGCGGTTCCGTGTCCGGCAGGGACCGAACGATTTCCAGCGTTCCGCCATCCGCATCCAGCGTTCGAATGACAGCAGCAAATCGCCCTTCCGGACAAAGCGCCTCGACCTGATCTCCGGGGCAGAGGCGCAGAACGGTGCGGGCATGACGGGCGTCCTCCTGCGACAGGGCAAGCAACCGGAGCGAACCGGGCGCTTTTTCCTGACCGACGCCGGCGCCTGTTACCTTTGCTGCGGAGTCGAAATCGACCGGCTCGGCAAAAAAACGATGCACAGCCTGTCACCTCCTGTTATTTCAGGCAAAGGAACGCTGCCCATTCTCCCCGATGTTCTTCCTTCAAAAGGGTAAAACCGGCTGTAAGCAGGGCGTCCCGAACTTCTCCGGCCCGTTCCAGAACCACCCCGGAGCAGATAAACAGTCCGTTTTCCGCGATATGCGACCGAAGAGGCGCGGCAAAGCCGATGATGATATCTGAAATGATGTTTGCCACACAAATATCACACACGGCATCCACGCGTTTCAGCAAATCACCTTCCTGAACGACCACGGTGTTTTCCACGCCGTTATGGGCGACATTTTCCCGGGCCACGCGCACAGCGTCGGGGTCGATGTCGATAGCCAGCACATGTCCCGCTCCCAGCATGGCGGCCCCAATCGCCAGGATTCCGCTTCCGCATCCTACGTCAATCACCGATTCGCCGCCGCGGATGCATTCGTGCAGCAGTTCCAGACACATGGCCGTCGTTTCGTGCGTGCCGCTTCCGAAAGCCATCCCGGGATCCAGTTCGATCACCCGGTCTTCCGGCGCGGGGGTGAAATCTTCCCACGTGGGTTTCACGACCAGGTGTTCGCAGGCGTAAAAGGGCTTGTAGTATTTCTTCCAGACATCCTTCCAGTTCGCGTCGTCCACGGCCCGATTTTCAATCGAAAGGGCCCCGTATTCGGGATGCGCTGCCCGCAAATCATCCAGAAGCAGCCGAAAATCATCTCCTGAAATTTTCAGGACATCATCGGGCGGAAACCACGCGTGCACCAGCACATCCCCCGGCATTTCCTCTAACAGTTTCGGGTCGATGATTTCCCAGATTCCATGAGGCTTGGTGGGATCGGGAATATCCGCCCGATCTTCAATCATGGTGCCCGTCGCCCCGGCATCCATCAGCAGGGAGGATACCTCATCGCTGCCCTCCGTGGTTGTGTGAACAATGAATTCAATCCATTCCATTCCGCAAACTCCTTCCGATCCTGGTTTCAGCTTTTCCTTCCGGGAACACTTTCAGCACAGATCCTTATTCCCGATAGCTTTCAATCCCGCGCAGCAACTCATATTCCCGCACATCCCGACAGGTGGTGTACATATGCCGGGTAATCACATTGCCCATCCGGAAATACAGGCAGATGAAGGGACAATCTTCATAAAACAGCGACTGAATCTCCATCAGTTTCTGGCGATACTCCTCCTGGGTGGTCTTGGTGCGCAGATCCTCAAAAAGCTCATTCATCTTTGTGCTTTTATAGAAGCAGTAGTTTCCGGTGTTTCCGCGCATCAGCATGAATCCCGGATCCGGGCAGACGTCCATGGAAAAAGCCACCAGCGCCAGATTATATCGCCCTCTGGAAAGCCGCTCCTGCAGATTGGCCATGGTCAGGGGCTCCACGCGACAGGAAATTCCAACCTCTGCCAGCTGCGCCGCAATCTGGTTGGCTGCCTCGGTGCGCACGTCATTGTCCGGCTCCTCGTATACGTAAAAGGAGAGGGAAAGATTGTGAAGCTTGCCTTCCGCGTCCATTTTATCCAAAATCCCGTTCTCATCTGAATCAGCCCATCCGGCCTCTTCCAGCAGCCGACGCGCTTCATCGAGATTCCGGGTGAATTTGGCATCCAAATCCGTGTTGTACATCCATGTGCCGGGGAAAAAGGGAAAATTGGTCGGTTCTGCCAGCCCTGAATAGATGTTGGAGATCAGCTTGCTTCGGTCGATGGTATATCGGATCGCTTTCCGGACCTCGGGCGTCAGCTCTTCCGAGCCGTTGTTCATATAGAGGCATTCCAGCTGCCTGGTTCTGTATGACATGGTGATGGAAGCCGTTCCCGTCTTGTATTGTGCTCCGGCGATGGATCGGGTGAAAATCGCGTCCACGCGGGCATATTCATAGGCCTCAATCACAGCGGCGGGCGTCTCGTAAAACTCGACCATGATGTCCTGAACGGTCGGCTGTGCTTTCCACCAGTTTCCGTTGGCCTGCAGCCACATGTAATCACCCGCATGAAATTCGCGGATGTAGTAAGGCCCGCTTCCGATGGGCTGATCCCATCCCACCTGCGCGGCAGGCACGACCGGAAAGGTCATTTCATACAAAAGCCCATAGTATTTCCTGCTGGCCCGCACCACCACGGTGTAATCATCCTTGGCGGAAATGGATTGAACGAAATACTTCAGATTGACGTAAAAACCATGATCGGTGATGTTTTCATCTTTGGCTCTGTCGAGAATGTACTGCGCGGAAGCCACGATGTCGTGGGCCGTCAGGGGCGTTCCGTCTGAAAACGTAATCCCCTCCCGGATATGAAAGGTCCACAGTTTTCCGCCGTTGGATTCCTCCCAGCTTTCGGCCAGACATCCCTGCGGCATGTTATCGTCGTCGATCACGATCATGCTCTCATATACGCCGCCGTAAATCGAAAGAATATCCCGCTCCTGCGGTTCAAAAGGGCGAACCGCAAGGGTTTTGGTGCTCTGCACACCGATGACGATGCTGGTGAGCTTTGGCGCGGAAGAAGCGGACGCTTCATCCCGCAGCGGAATGGCTGCCAGCAGCAGGCACATCAGCAGGCATATCGCCTGACGTTTCCGCGGAAAACACTTTTTTCTGATAAATTCCATAATCTCTGGTAACCCTTTCTGCGTATTGTCGGGTCGGTCCTTCAGGCAGTTGTTCCAGGGTCAGATGAATGCCGTCGGAACTGTATCGGGAATCGGACAGCCACGAGGTTACGGTTCCCTGCCCGGCGTGATATGCGCAGGCGACACAAACCGGATCCCCGGAAAAAAGCCGGGAAAGATAATTCAGATACCAGCAGCCGAATCGGATATTTGTCTCCGGGTCGTACATCCGCTCAAAGGCATATCCGTTGGTTTTTGTCTTCTGAGCGATCCATTCCGCTGTGTCCGGCATTAATTGCATCAGTCCGCGGGCCCCCACGGAGGATTCTGCCCGGGGCCGGAAGGAGCTTTCATTCCGGATGATCGCAGTGACAAATGCCGGCTGCAACTGATATTCCGCTGCGCTTTTTTCAATCATCTCCCGATATTCTATCGGATAGTTTTCGTCGATCGCCTGCTGCTCCGCGACATGCAGATCCGCCTGCCGCTTCAGATAGGCACTCATCAGGCATTGGGCCGTGAAAGCGATGGCGATCAATGCACTCAGGGCGATGAGGGAAGCTCCCAGCCACACAGGCAGTTTCCATGCCGCTTTTCGTCTGGAAGGCGCGCGTTCGGTTCCGGCTGGTCGTTCGATGGGCGGGGGAGGAGCCATCTCCGGCGTGGAGACCCGCATTGGCGCCGCATCTGCAGCCGTTGCCGCTGCTTCGGCCCGGCCTGACCGCGCCGGCATGCTCCCGGGCAGAGGCATCGCTGTTGCTTCGGCCCGGCCTGACCGCGCCGGCATGCTCCCGGTTGGTGGCATCGCTGCCGCTGTCGCCGTTGTTGTCTCTGCTGCCTCCGGTGCCTCCCGATATCGGTCCATGCGCCTTCGTCGGGCGGAGGCCCGGGCCAGGCTTCGCTCATAGGCCAGTCGATCCGGAATCTGTTGCAGGGTTTCCTCCACAGAACCGCTGTTGTCAATGACAAAATCCGCGCGCTGAGCCTTTTCATCGGAGGAGAGCTGTGCGGCGATGCGCCTTACGGCCTCGTCTTTTGACAGCCTGTCCCGCATCATCAGCCGCTCGATCTGGATGTCCGTCGGCACCCACACGGACCATACGGCGTCGCATAGCGCGTCGAAACCCTTCTCAAACAGCAAAGGCATGTCCAGAAAACACAGTTCCGCTCGTGCGGCCTCCGCCTTTTGCAGGGCCCGGTCGGTCATTTCCCGAAGCAGGGGAAGCATCAAATCATCCAGGGTTTTTCGGGCAACCTCATCCTGAAAGATCAGCCGTCCCAGCTGCTTCCGGTTCAGACTCCCATCCCGATGGAAAACTTCCCATCCGAAAGCATCCCGGATCGCGGGAAGCGCAGCGCCGCCGTCCCCGGTCAGTTGCCGGGAAAGCTGATCTCCGTCAATCACAGTCAATCCCTCGGAAAGCAGAAAGCGGCTCACCGTGCTTTTTCCGGAGGAAATGCTTCCCGTCAATCCTATCACACGCAAGTCTGCTGCCTCCTTTCCGATTCGTGATCATAAGGACGGCGACGCCCCGTTTTCCCGAAAGCGTCGCCGTCAAAAGACAAAACAGGCCTTTTACAGATTGGTCGTCAGCAGCTTCTTCTTCAGCTCCGATTCCATGGAATACAGCGTCTTCTCCGCTTCCATGCGCTTCTGATGTCCGTCGTTCTGAATCTGCATCACTTCGTTGATCGTGTCAATCAGATCCTGGTTGGTCTGCACCAGCGTCTCGATGTCGATGATTCCCCGTTCGGCTTCCTTCGCGGTTTGAATCGTTCCGATCTTCAGCGCCTCCGCGTTCTTCCTCAGAAGCTCATTGGTCATATCGGTCACGGCCGTCTGGGCCTTCAGGGCTTCCTGAGAATGATGCAGCCCCAGGGCCAGCACCATCTGACTCTTCCACAGCGGCAATGTGTTTGCCAGCGTGCTCTGAATCCGCTCGACCAGCAGGCTGTCGTTGTTCTGCAGCAGACGAATCTGGGGTGCCATCTGCAAAGCCACCTGCCTGGTCAGCTTCAGATCGTACAGCTTTTTCTCAAAACGGTCGCACTGCGCCGCCAGATCATTCGCTTTCTGGGCGTCCATGGCGTCGCCGCTGGCGGCCGCCTTGGCCTGCAGGTCCTTCAGTTCGGTTTCCCGAATCTGCCTTAACTTCTTTTCTCCGGCGATGATGTACAGGGTCAACTGATGGAAATAGTCGTTGTTCTGGTCATACAGCCGGTCGAACATCGCCACGTCCTTCAGGAGCTGCGTCTGATATCCCTCCAGGGATCCCGCGATGTTGTCCACGTTTGCGGAAACCTTGGTATACCGGGCCTTCATGCGTTCAACCTTGTCTTCCGCCTTTGAGAAAAGACGCGCCAAGCCCTTTTTCTCTTCCGTATCCCGCTCAAACCCCTTTAATTCGGCAACCAGATTCACCAGCATGTTCCCGACTTCACCGGTGTCCTGGGTCTTGACGGCATCCAGCGCGGTCTGGGAAAAGTCGGAAATCTTCTTCTGGGCGTCCGCGCCGAAAAGCAGCACATGATCCGGGTTGGTCACGTCCACCTTCGCGATGAAATCGTCAATCGCCTTCTTTTCTGCCTCGGTCAGCTGACTTTCGTCCAATCCCACGGGAACCGGATCCGGAATGGCCGCCGGCTTTTCAGGCGCTGCTTCGGGCGTTTGCTGAATGCTGGAAACCGCCGCCGCGGGCACTTCAGGTTCCGGCGCGGAAGGAGCAAGGGAGAGTTGAGGCGTCATGTTGTTCTCGGACATGGAAAAGACCTCCTTCAATGATTTGTGGGCGTTTTATCTCTTTGATCCCCGGGAAAGATTAATTCCCGGCTCGGTATTGCGTCCGTGCATCCGTCCCGGCGGATGCGGCATGTTCATCCGGGAAATCCATCACAGGGGTGGATGAAGTCCGCCGCTGCGCTTCCGCGGCGGTCCTTGCGGTGTAGCTCAGGCCTTTATTCCCTGTGATTTCATTCTCCGTGTATCCGTCTCGCTTCAGCATCTGTTCCAGCACGTCGATATCCGTGGAGATATCCAGCATGTTTTCCTTATGCAGGTTGTCAATCTGCTTCTGGCAGGCGGTCAGAATCATGTTCATGCCCCGCACGGTGGTTTCCCGGGCCTGCTGCATCTCCAGATAGGACACGCCACGCTCCTGCATGGTTCGATAATTGGCCAGCATCTTCAGGGTGGTCGGCAGGTAGTAGTTCATAAACTTCCGGACCTGCGAGGCCTTGCCGGGAGTCTCGGACACAGTGCGGAAAATCTGTTCGCATTTCACGCAAAGCGTATCCATCTGAGCGGACAGCGTCTCGTCCGTAATGGCGATATTCTCCTTTTTAATCGTGGCCAGCATCTCCTGACCTTTGGTGATCACGGCATCCGCGGCCGGATCACCGGTTAGCGGGATCTTCGAAGCTTCTTCCTGCCTCTTCTTTTCCTCGGCCAAAGCCCGGGCCCGGGCCAGGCGCTCCTGCTCCGCGCGCTGCGCTTCTTCCTCCTGCCGGCGACGCTCCTCGTCCTGCCGGTTATGGGTGGTGGTATCCAGGCCGCTGCCCATGATGCTGGTTATTTTCCCAATCCCCAGCCCGAGGAAAACGCCGGCCAGAATTCCGGGCAGGGAAAACCCTGTCACCCATGAAAGCAGCAGCAGGGTGATAATAAACCCGGCGCTGCCGGACTTTTTATTGCTGTTGTTGTTCTTCTTGCTCACGTTCCTCAATCTCCTCGAAACAAACAATCAACCTATTATATCACAACAGATTCGGGCTGAAAAGTCCTTTTTCACTCCTTTGTGAGCTGCAGGTTCACTTCTGCCACAGATCATAAGGCTGGTGCTGCAGTGCGTGCAAAATCCGTTCCGTCGCGTCCGGATACCGCTTTTTCAGGTCTGAAAGAAGCTGATGCATCTCCTCCCGTGTTGTTTTTTTATCCACAGGGCAGGGGCTCTTCACGACGGGCAGGGCCAGAACCTTTTCCATATGCTTCACGTGCTTTTCCGGCAGATATACCAGGGGGCGGATCACGGTGATTCCCGATCGGCTCAGCACTGTTTTCGGATGAAAGGTGTGGAAACGTCCTTCATATAATAAACTCATCATCAGCGTCTCCACGGCGTCTTCCCGATGGTGCCCAAGCGCCAGCTTTTCAAATCCTTCCTCCCGGCAGGTGTTAGCCAGCACGGCCCGGCGCATCTTCGCGCACAGGGCGCAGGGGTTCTTTTCCTGACGATAGGTGAAAATAATCTCGCCGATCTGCGTTTTCTTCTCAATGAAGGGGACCTCCAGATTCGCGCAGAGATCGCGGATGCCGGAAAGATCAAAGGGTTCCAGCCCCATATGGACCGTGATCGCCATCAGGTCAAAGCGCTTGTGACTGAACCGTCGATACAGCGAAAGGGCGTGCAGAAGCAGCAGAGAGTCTTTTCCGCCGGAAACCCCCACAGCGATGCGATCCCCGTCCGCAATCAGTTGAAAATCAGCGTCTGCCTTCCGGATACATCCCAGGGTCTTCTTCATGCGTCCTCCCAAATCTCCACGCTCCGGGCCCTGGTTTCACAGGCCCAGATCCGCCGGTGAATCGGCGAAAGCCGTTCCATGGCCTGCCGGCGAAGCGCCTCGTCCGTAAAAACCCCAAACACTGCGCTGCCGCTCCCGGTCATCATCGCGATTTCCGCTCCGCAGTCCGAAAGCTCTGAAACCAGGCGCCCGATTTCGGGACAAAGCTTTCGGGAAACGCCTTCCAGCGCATTGACAAAGGCAAAGCGGTCTGCCCCGGGATGCCCGTTTCGAATGGCGGAAAGCGCCGCGTTCTGTGATTGCTCCCGCGATGGCGTATCGCGAACACGATCCGGTTCAGGCTTTTTTTCCGGGAAATCATCCCTTTCTGCTTCCGCGTGATAAGCCTGAAACACGGCGGAGGTGCTCAGCCCCGCCTCCGGCTGGACAACAATCATGGGGTAAAATCGATCACAGGCAAACGACGTGATCATCTCTCCAATCCCCCGGCATCTGGCCAGCCCGCCGCGAATCAGAAAGGGAACGTCAGCCCCCAGCCGAAGTCCGAGCGCTTCCAGCTCTTCGCCGCTAAGCCCCGTTCCCCAGAGGCGGTTTAATCCCAGCAGAACGCCGGCCGCGTCGGCACTCCCGCCGCCCATGCCGGCCTGGGAGGGAATTCGCTTTTCCAGAGAAATGGACACCCCCGCGGAAACACCGGTTTCTTTCTGCAGAAGACGGGCCGCGCGGAAAGCCAGATTCTGTTCCGCGGCCCCTCCGAGGTTCGCTTCCGCCGCGCTCGGAAAGCCTGCTTCCGGCCGGGAATCTGCTCCTCCATTCATCGCCCCGGAAACATGCAGTGAAATCCCGCCTGTCGATGTCTCCCGAAGGATCATCCGGTCACAGAGGGAAACCGGCTGCATCAGCATGTCAAGCAGATGATATCCGTCCGCCCGCTGCCCGACGACATGCAGCGTCCAGTTGATTTTGGCGAAAGCATCAATAATCATGCGTTTCCTCCGTTCCCCCTTCCGACGATCCTGCCAACCATCTGCATCATATACCCGTGAGAAAGAAAACGCAAGTATTGCATAATCTCAAATTCCGATGTAAACTGTTTTCCGCGGGCCTTTTTCCCGCCAAAGGGGGAGAAAATGTTGCAGGAAAAGCAGACGCCTGTTTTTATCAACCTGATGGCCATCGGCCATATCGATGGCGTGCCGGATTATCCGATTCAGTTTATGACCAAAGGGATCCTGCACTATCAGGATCCGAACACAGCTGTTCTGACCTATACGGAAACCCAGCCGGATGATGAGACCGGAGGGCTCACCACTTCGGATATTACCCTGAGCATGAAAGACAAGCAAATCATTATGCAGCGAACCGGCGAGTTTTCCAACACCATGGTGTTTGTCCGCGGCATGCGCTATGAGGGAGCGTATCATACCCCCTTCGGCGATATTCCGCTGGCGATTCATTCCAGAAGGGTTGACTGCAGCATCGGTGAGCAGAAGGGCGCCATCCATCTGAAATATGCGCTGGATGTCCAGGGATCTCATCCCTCCATTCACGAGTTGCATCTGGAATACGTTTCGGACGCGCCCCAGTCCTGATCATCTGCAATCTGCCTGGATTTCTGCCATGATCTGACCTTCATCGAAAAAAAGGAGAAAAACGATGCGCCATTTGCTCAACGACGCCTGGGAATTCGCGAAGCTTCCCACAGGGAGCACCCTCCGGGATGTGACCGCCGCTTCCTGGCGCCCGGTTTCTCTGCCCCATGACTGGCTGATCTGGCAGAAGGATCTCTATGAGTCTGCCGACGCGTGGTATCGCCGCGTTCTTCCGGTCCTTCCGCGGGACAGCAGGCATGCGACCCTTCATTTTGACGGGGTCTACATGGATTGCGAAGTATATCTCAACGGACGTCTCCTCTGTTCTCATCCCTATGGGTACACGGATTTCCGGGTTTTCCTGACGGATGCCGCTGAGGACGGAGAAAATATGCTTCTCGTGCATATTCGCCATCAAAGCCCAAACTCCCGCTGGTATTCCGGAAGCGGCATCTTCCGGGATGTCCATCTGGAGTGCTTCCCGGAAAATTATGTCGTGCCCTACGGCCTGAGCCTGGGGGATGTTCCCGAGGAGGATGACCGTATGCTCACCGTCCGGGCGGAAACGGCAGGGGAGGACGGCATCCTCTTCAGCGTCGAAATCCGTGATTCCCGGGGCAATCCCGTGGCTGCCGCTTCAGCGCCTTCGCGGGATCATCTGGCGCAGATGACCGTCCGCGTTCCGAAGCCCGACCTCTGGAGTCCGGATCATCCAAACCTGTATACCCTCTCCTGGGTGTATGGCGAGGACGCCGGCGAGAAGCGAATCGGTTTCCGCGATCTCCGCTTCGATCCGGATCACGGTTTTTTCCTGAACGGTGAAAAAATGAAACTGAAAGGCGTCTGCCTTCATCACGATCTGGGCGCTCTCGGAGCTGCCTTCCATGAAAAAGCGGCCCGGCGTCAGCTCTCTCTCATGAAAGCCATGGGCGCCAACGCCCTGAGAACCAGCCATAATCCTCCCGCGGAGAAGCTCCTCGATCTCTGCGATGAAATGGGCATTCTTGTCATCGATGAAGCCTTTGACATGTGGGAGCGCCCGAAAACGGAATATGACTATGCCCGTTTTTTCAATGTCTGGGAGCAGGAGGATGTGGCTTCCTGGATTCGTCGCGATCGCTGCCATCCCTCGGTCATTCTCTGGTCCATCGGCAATGAGATTTATGATATGCACGCGGGGGTCAGAGGGCAGGAAATCACGCGAATGCTCACCGATCAGGTTCACAGCCATGATCCCTTCCGCCATGCGGAGGTCACTTTCGGCTGTAATTACATGCCGTGGGAAGGCGGCCAGCGGTGTGCGGAAATCGTTCAGATCCCCGGCTATAACTATGGGGAGAAGTATTATGAGGAGCACCACCGCCGTCATCCTTCCTGGGTCATCTACGGCAGCGAAACCGCCAGCGTCCTTTCTTCCCGCGGAATCTATCATTTTCCGATGGACGAAGCCATCATGAGCGAGGCGGATCTTCAGTGCAGCGCCCTCGGAAACAGCAACACCAGCTGGGGAGCCACGGATTTGCGCCGGATGATCGTGGATGACCTGGCCAACGAATTCAGCATGGGCCAGTTCATCTGGAGCGGTATTGATTATATCGGCGAGCCTACCCCGTATCATACGCGTTCCTGCTATTTCGGCCAGGCGGATACAGCCTGTTTTCCCAAGGACAGCTATTATCTTTTCCAGAGCCTCTGGACGGCGTCACCCATGATCCATATCGGCGTCACCTGGGACTGGAACCCCGGACAGATGATCGATGTCCCGGTGATGACAAACTGCTCCTGCGCGGAGCTTTTCCTGAATGGAAAAAGCATGGGGAAAAAGCAGGTCAACCTCCGCGATCCCGCCATGTGCCAGCCCGTCTGGCATCTCCCGTTTGAAAAGGGAGAACTGACAGCCCGCGGATATGATGAGGAGGGCGCTGTCCTGGCGGAAGCGGTTCGCCATACTCCAGGAAACACGGCCGCGCTGGCCCTTGTTTCCGAAACGCCGGCTCTGAAAAGCGACGGATACGATCTGGCCTTTGTCACGGTTTCTGCCCTGGATGAGAATGGTTTCCCCGTGGAAAACGCCCGGGATCGGGTTTTTGTCCGGGTGTGCGGCGGGGGATGGCTGGTGGGGCTGGATAACGGTGATTCCACAGACGAGGAATCCTATAAAACCGACTCCCGCAGGCTTTTTGGCGGAAAGCTTCTGGTGATGATCGCCTCCAACGGCAGGGCGGAGGATACCGTTCTGGAGGTGCGAAGCCCCTCCTGCAAACCCGCTGTTCTCACGCTGAAAACGGAAGCGGCGGAGCCTGTCCCTGGACGGGTTCCTCCGGATCCGGTTCCGCTGTCTTCCGAAGAGGGCATCCGTGACGCGGAAATTCCGGTCCGAAAGCTGGAGATGAAAGCCCTGGATTCGCTCTCGCTCTCCCCGGAAAAACCCGAGGCCCTGGTGTCTTTCAGGGTGCTTCCTCAGGGATCCAACGCTTCCCGAATCACCTGGCAGGTCACGAATCGTCTCGCGATCCCCACTCCCCATGCCGAGGTCAGCATGGTTTCTGAAAACACGGTTCGCGTCTCCGTGTGCAGCGACGGGGAATATTATCTCCGGGCTCTGTGCGGAAACGCGGCCGATCATCCGGAAATCATCTCCCAGCTGGAAATAACGGCCGCCGGCTTTGGCGCAGCCACTCTGAATCCTTATCAGGAAATCTGCGCCGGACTGTATACCCTTTCTTCCGGTGAAATCGGAACCGGAAATGAAAAAGGCGTCGCTTTTTCCCGCGACGGCGAAAGCATGATCGGCTTTGGAAACGTCGATTTCGGCCCGGAAGGCGCCGATCAACTGATTCTCCCTGTATTCGCCCTCAATGGCGATCCTTATGAAATCGAGCTTTTCGACGGTGTGCCGGAGCAGGGAGGAATCCTGATCGACACGCTGATTTATCAGAAGCCCAGCATCTGGAATTGCTATCAGGAGGAAACCTATCGCCTTCCGCAGGTTCTCAGGGGAATTCATACGCTCTGTTTCCGCATGCGGGATAAGGTTCACCTCCGGGGCTTCCGCTTCCGCCCGAAAAACAGGGCGGAAAGATGGCTGAAAGCCGGGGAAGCGGACCGGGTCTACGGCGATCGCTTTTCCCGCGGGGAAGATGCCATCCTGGATATCGGAAACAACGTTACGCTCACTTTTTCCGGCCTGGACTTCGGAAACAGCACGGACCAAGTCCTGGTCATCGAAGGTCAGACTCCCCTGGAAGTGAATACGATCAGCCTCCGAATGACTGCTCAAAGCGGCGAAGCCACGGATGCCGCGGCTGATTTCCGGGGCTGTGAAAAAGGTCGTCAGCAATTTCACCTGAAAGTCCCCGCCGGGCCCTGTGAAGTCTCCTTTGTATTCCTCCCCGGCAGTCACTTCGATTTTTATGGTTTCCAATTCTGCCCAGCATAACAGATGAGCCCGGCATTCCGCCGGGCTCACTGCTTTTCTGCTCATCCCTGTTTCACCTATTGATTCAGGGGGCTCCGGCTGATTTTCAGGAAGGGAAGGGCCGCCAGATCCTCCGGATATCGCACGTCCGTATAAAACCCGTCGCTGAATCCAATGCCCACGGAAATCCGGTTATAGGAGCTGCCGGAAGCCTGAATAAACGTTACTTCGTCCCCGTTTACCGCGTAAACGACAGCGCTGTGCTGATAGTCGATCCCGTCCCACTGGTAATCGTCCCGCACAATATCTCCCACCTTCAGCCCACCGGCGTCTTCCAGACTGTAGTAAAATTTCCAGTGGTGCTGGGGATTCTTTTCCCCGGAAATCAGATAGCCGATAAATTGCGCAAAGCCATAACATTCCCCGTATCCCCCGCGGCCCGGGTTGGTCAGGGTAATCCGGTTGATTCCCCATCGCGCACCATACCAGCCTTTCAGATAGGCCCGGTGATTTACCTTGTCAGAGGAAGCGGTCCATCCTGGCTTATCCAGTCTCCCGTGGAAGGTCTGATCCCCCTGTCCGTCATCGCTCCAATACCATCCGTCATGCAACTCATATTCCTCAATGATCCGGTTCAGGTTTTCCGTGGTAAAAGATCCCTGAAAGCGCGTGTCCTCAAATGTAAAATCCGCCAAAGCGAACCGGAAGGGCATCAGGCACAGCGCCAGGAAGAACACCAGCGGCGCAAAACGCTTTGTGTTGAACAAGCTGCGGCCCTCCTTCCTCCGTGATTTCTTCCTTATTATACCACTTTTTTTCAGACTTTCAAATCATGACGTTGCTTTCATTTTCCAGGAAGACAGCGTTCAGGGATGTGAAGCTGTCGTTCACAGAGAGGAGCGTCATCCGCAGGATTCACGCGTGAGCTATGACGCAGACCAAAAAACAGCTTGACAGGCCCATGAAAGCGTGATAGATTATATCGGTAAGCCGCTCGGGAGAGGTTGTCAATGCGCGAAGCGCTACCTCAAATCCCGGCGAGTATGTAAATCAGGAGGTGCTGTCCCATGTATGCGATTATAGCGGCGGGCGGCAAGCAGTATCGGGTTTCCCAGGGCGATGTGATCTACATCGACAAAGTCAACCAGGAAGCTGATTCCAAGATTTCCTTCGATGTGCTGATGATCGGCGGCGA
>CADBLV010000209.1 GCA_902795555.1 uncultured Eubacteriales bacterium
ATTGCTGAAAAGCACAATGGTAAATTCTCTGTTGCCTGTGCTAAAGGAGTATTCTCTGTCAAAGTAATTCTGTAAAGACCTGACCAGGCATTCCCCGTGAAGCCCGGCCCGGACAGGAATGATTGCTGAATGAATCCTCCGCAGTCCCGTCATTTGAATCAGGAGCGTAAAGGAGAAAGCTGGTTATGGAATGTCCGATTTCATCGTCACCTCGCCCCGCAGGCTGCGTTCCATCCTCGCCTTAATTTCTTCTCTCGGCAGCCCTCTGCTGAACAGATAATACAGCTTTGCGACGGCTGCTTCGGTCGTCAGATCATAGCCGCTGACAGCGCCGGCATTCTTTAATGTCGCTGAGGCCTCATAGGTTCCAAGCGCGACCGTTCCATGGGGACACTGGGAGCAGATCACCATAATGGTTCCGTTCTCAGTGGCCTTCCGGATAATCGGCAGCAGCGCCTTTTCATTCCCCGGAATGTTCCCTGCCCCGAACGTTTCAATCACAATCCCCTTCAGTTTTTCCGTCATGATGGCGTCAAACAGTTCAAACTGTATTCCCGGAAAAATCTTGATCACGGCAATCGGAACATTCTCGAGCAGTTGAAGCGAAAACTTCCCCTTGCAGGGAGGAAGCAAAACGGATGTATTATACTTGATCTCTATGCCCACATCCGCCAACGGCGGATAATTGGGAGATTCAAAAGCGATCAGATCATCCGCGGAATACTTCATCGCCCTGTTCCCGCGCAAAAGCTTTCCCCCGAAATACAGACACACTTCGTGCACTCTGTCATCCGCCGCGATCAGAAGCGATGTCAGCAGATTATCCCTGGCGTCATTCCTGATTTCGCAAAGCGGAATCTGTGATCCTGTCAGAATGACCGGCTTTGCATTATTCCTCAGCATGAACGACAGCGCCGAGGCGGTATAAGCCATGGTATCCGTTCCGTGCAGCACCACAAAGCCGTCATAGGAATCATAGTTTTTAGCGATCGTGGCTCCGATTTTGTTCCACTCGTTCACCGAGATATTGGAAGAATCCAGCAAAGGATCCATATCAACCAGATCCCATACGGGCACGGAAGACGCAGACAGCTCCGGTATGGACGCGAGTACCCTGTGAAAATCTTCTTTCGAAGGTGCATAACCGTGATCGGTCGGAAACATGCCAATCGTCCCGCCCGTATGAATGATCAGGATCTTCTTCAAAACCGTCGCCACCTTCATATGTGTTTTGCTCAAAGTTCCGCAGCGGAGGATTTTCCCTTGTATTCAACGCACAGCATGGTCAGATCGTCAAACTGCTCCATATTGCCGACGAAGGCGTTTACGGTATCGTGTACTTTATTCAGCATTTGTTCGGGGCTCAGGTCCTTGCTTTCATTCAGCGCTTCGATCATCCGATCCGTACCGAACATCCCGGTGTCGTTGCCCTGGGCTTCCGGGATCCCGTCGGTATAAACAAACAGCCTGTCTCCCGGTTGCATCTGAATCTCCTCATCAGTAAACTTTGCTTTGGATCTGACGCCGGCCATAAAGCCATGGACATCTTCATACAGGATAAAACGGCCCTGCTGCATCAATGCGGGGAACTCATGGCCCGCGTTTGAGGTGGTCATTTTTCCTGTGGACAGTTCCAGAATCCCGATCCACAGGGTCACGAATATCATTTCAGTGTTCCCGGCGCACAGAGCCTTGTTTGTTTCAGAAAGGATCTGCGAAGGCGTTTTTCCGCTTATGGCGTTATTTTTGATCAGGGTCTTGGCGGACATCATGAACAGGGCCGCCGGCACGCCTTTCCCGGAAACATCCCCGATGATCATGCACAGATGGTCCTCATCCGTCATGAAGAAATCATAGAAATCCCCGCCCACTTCTTTGGCCGGCGTCATGCTGGCATGGATGTCAAACTCGTTATGCTCCGGAAAGGCCGGGAAAACACGGGGAAGCGCGCTTGTCTGAATTCGGGCTGCCAGTTCCAGTTCGGTGTCGATCCGTGCCGTTTTCGATGTCAGCTCCTGCTGCTTCAGGATCAGGGTTCGTCCCTGTTTCGCGATAAACACAGCAGCCGTTGCAATCGCCAGATAGAGCGTCATATCCGGGAGAAAATCATACAGCAGCGTATTCGTAATCTGCAGCTGATGATCATAGGGAATCCCCTCGACCGCTTCCACCAGCCAGGTTGTATGTTCCATGCGGATCACGGTTCCCAGCGGATATTCCATGACGTTCAGATCCGGAATCCCGGCATTGGCACCCCAGACGGTCGAGATCGAAAAAGCCACAAACGTTGCCAGCGCGACATAAATCGAATATTTCCCGGAGAAGTAACGGATGGACAAAACAATCGGAATGCACATCAGCAGCGTGGCGGAATCACTGTAGACCCCGTTCAGGATACAGACAGATATGATCAGGATCGTGATTAACACATGCTTCATCCATGGGGGTTCGCCTTTATAGTGCTTACAGAGAATAACCCCGGTCAGAAGGAGCATTTCGACCAGAATTATGAGGATCAGCCAGTAATCGAATCTCGGCTCGATGAAAAAATCGGTCAGCGTCAGAACAAGCGCGAGTATTCCGACGAAAAAAGTCAGGACCATAATTTTCGCCATGATGATATTGGCTTTGATTTCATTGTCCAGTAATACGTTTTTCTCCTCCGTCATATCATCATCTCCCTGAATCCGAATTTGTAACGGAATCCTTCTTATCCGGCACCCTCGCGTGATAGGCTTATGGTAGCAAATTGCCGGAGGCGATGTCAAGAGTGGACAATGGTATAGACGATTGGGACGGATTTTTTTGTCTCCCCGTAGCCGATCCTCAGGATCCGGAATCAGGTTGTATCAGGACTATATTAACGGACGGAAGGAACTTCGCGAAATAAACGCTGAATTCAGATCCGGATATGTGTCCGGCGCTCAGGGTCCGGAACATATCGGCTGCCTTGCCGGAGAAGGAGCAACGGAATGACTGTTCCGCCGGTATCTGGAGAAGACAACCGCCTGAGTATGCGCCTGTCTGGTGAAACTGAAAAGGGACGCCTTTGTTCATACACTGGCGGCGAACATCCAGGACCCATTTGCCCGGCAAACGACCCTGTGGAGTATACGCTTCGCAGGGCTGCTTTTTTTCTTTTTGGGGTGAAATAGAATACAGTAATTTTCCCTTCTGATCCTGTTTTTCTGTCTGTTCTTCAGTTATCATCTAATCACGGTCAGGGAATGACCGGAATGCTTGAAGGAGGTACGGAACGATGTATATGAATGGACGTGGCCCGATGATGGGCGGACAC
>CADBLV010000210.1 GCA_902795555.1 uncultured Eubacteriales bacterium
ACAGGCTGCGATATCCCCAGCCTGGCGCTGACAGCGTCCATCGTCAGCCCCTTTTTCCGGATCAATTCCAAGATCAGATCTTTGGGCGATACCGTGAAACGGGTGATCTCGCTCCATCGTATGGCGTCCTCCGCAAAATGGAGGTTTTCCGTGTTTCGCGCCGCGCTGCCGGGATCGGCCGCCAGCTCATGATGCGTTTCGTATACTCCTTTGACCGGTTTGCGCTTTTGCGCATGGGTTTTGTCATATTTCACGGGGACTGGTTCGACGATCGTCCGGAAGGCCAGACAACATTCGTCCATATTCCAGCGGGCATAAGCGGACAGTTTCTTTTCGCCGCGATAGGTGTGAACATATTCGAATGGGATCGCTGTGGGTGATGCGGGCTGTCGATGAGCCGGAAACTGTTGATCCGGCGGAAGGAACGCTGAAGCAGTTTAATCTGATATTTGGGAACGGGCGATTGAAGCTGACACCGGGAGAGTGATCTGGACATGTGAATTGATGGTCAGGATGGAGGGATGACTGATGACTTTGACAGTTGAAGAGGTTCGGGCCCTGAAAGAAGATATTCTCCGTTCCATTCATTGTGCTTTGCCGGGACAGATTGAGAGCTTTGACGCAGAACGTGGAACAGCGGTGATCAGGCCGATGGTTCGGTTGATTGATGGAATTGAGATGCCTGTTTTGCAAGATGTGCCTGCTTTTCTGCCACTGCCGGATTTGATGACAGTGAACGAGGGAGATGTCTGTCTGGTTATTTTTACGGACCGGGGAATTGACCGGTGGATGAAAAGCGGGGAAGAATCGGAAGGAATCCCGGGACGGTATCATGACCTGAGTGATGGGTTTGCTCTTGTCGGCTTCCATTGTTGATGAGTGGAGATGGAGCGGCGTTGCTCTGTGTTGCGGAAAGTTCATTTGAAGGAGGGATAACATGACTGCGATTCGACCCTGTGACGCTTCGGGGGACATTCTGCCTGTCAGCAGCGTGAAGGAAATGATGACAGGGGCAGATGCCATCGGAAAGCATGTGCTTTATCGGCTGAAGTTTTTGACCGGAGAATGGTGGGAATATCCGGAACGGGGGAACCAAATTTTCCAGATGATGCAAGCTGATCGTTTGAGCAGTGGAGACAGCCAGACGATTGCTTCTTATCTGAGCAGCTATATCATGGAAACAGACGGTGTGATGGCTGTGGACGAGGTAAGGACTGAAGTGAATGGGAGGGCTTTTCTGTTTTCCTGTCGGGTGATTACTACGGAGGGAAATGTGGAGTTGGAGATCGGGTTGAATGATCTGGTGTAAAATCGTTCAAGTTCAGAATCAGGGTTGATAAAACAGATACATTATAGTAAAATAATCTGCGAAGGAGTGATCCGTGTTAAGAAATGTGATGTTTTCGCTCGGTGGATTTTTGTTCGAATACGACGAAGAAAAAATCGGAGCAATATTCAAAAACATGGAATCTCATTCAGAACTGCCGCTCGTGTTTTTTTCGATTATGATCGTATTGAACTGTTCGATGAGGAGAACAGCCAGGAAGAAAACCGGTATGATACGATCGGAGATTCTTCGATTGGATTTGTTGCCGGAGGAAGCACTACCATTGGAAGCGCAGAATCAATTGACAGTCAGACCAATGATATTCTTTTTGTTGTTTACACGGAGAGAGACTTGATCGAGGAAAATGGACAATGCGTGGAAGTGACACGACTTATCTCTGCCAGACTGGCTACAGACTTTGAGAGGGGGTTGTATTATGGCAAATATGAATGAATTGAACGAGGAAACAAGAAAGGAACTTGCGTTTTCTGAGGAAGAAAAAAGGGAACTGGAGAACGCCAGGAAAATGCCGATTACCTTTGACGCGGATTGCCCGGAAACAACTCCGGACAGAGCAATTCGTTTCAAACGAGTAAATACCCGAAGAAGTTCGACTGGTGCGCGAGCATAATAATGGAAAAAACTGAGTGATGATTGACGGGACTGCCTGATGATTTGGCGGTCCTGTTTTTGATGGGGAAAGGGGAGATGGTCATGGCTGATTTTGCTCCGTATATTGATGAGCACGGGATACAGATGCCGACCTATGAAGAACGGCTGACGGAACTGATCCGGGCTTATCAGGAGATTTACGGAAATGAGGTTGTACTGGACGAGAGCACACCGGATTATCAGCTGCTGTCCGTGTTCGCCAGGGCATTGGATGATACTTCGGCGCTGGTGGTGCAGGATTATAACAGTCGGAACGTGGACTATGCAACGGGGCAGAGCCTGGATTTGCTGGCGGCAGGATATGGGGTTGAGCGGCGTGTGCTGCAGAGCGGGACGGAAAGCGACGCAAATCTGAGAGCCCGAGTGAAAGGGGCTATGGCTTCGCTGGGCTGCGCGGATGTGTGTGCTTTGGAGGCAGCTCTGCGGGGACTGGAATATGTGCAGGATGTACGGATTTATGTGAATGACGGGGACAGTGCTTCGGCTGAGGGGTTTCCTGGACACAGCCTGGCCTGTGTGGTGTATTCGGGACGGAATCAGCAAATTGCGGAGACGATCTGGGACAAGAAGGCGCCGGGGGTCGGGACTTATGGGACAACTTCCTACAATGTTATGGATGAAAACGGAGTGAGCCATGCGGTTCAGTTTTCGCGGCCTGTGACGACGCTGATCACGATTGTGATCAGAATTCGGCATCTGAACGGATATGACGCTTCTGTGGAGGATACGGTAGACATGATCAACGGGATTCTGGTCCCGGTGATTGAAATGCTGAAAGAAGACGAGGAAGAAGGCCGGGCCGGGGAACTGAAAAAGGAGAAAGACGGCCGGGCCGGGGAACGGACGCCGAGATCCGTGGAAGGAAACGGGGCCAGGCTGGAGCTGATTCCGGATCCTATTGAAAAGGATATCGGAGGAGTTAAAGGTTATGAAGGGAAGACCTTTGAATATGTGAATTTCCTGCTGGGACAGTTTAAGGGAGCTATCGGGCGGTTCTTCCAGAAGAGCGGAAGATGAGAGATCAGAATGGCAGAGATGAACCTGTGGTTCAAGTTCAAAGGAGCTGTCGGGCGTTTTTGCAGAAGAGTAGCAGATAAGGCATCAGAATGGCCGAGAGGAACCTGCGGTTCAAGTTCAAGGGAGCCATTGGTCGGTTCTTCCAGAAGAGCAGCAGATGAGGCATCGGAAG
>CADBLV010000211.1 GCA_902795555.1 uncultured Eubacteriales bacterium
GCCTCGAACATGGTTACGTCATATCCACTCAGAAGCAACAGAAGGGACATGGTAATACCGGCGGGACCGGAACCGGCGACCGCAATCTTGATCCCGTTTTTTTCGATCTTCGGAATATCCGATGTTTCCAGAAAAAATCTCGAAATATATTCCTCAACGCGGTAGAATTGCACCGGTTCTCCTTTCCTTCCCAGCACACAGTGGCCGGTGCAGTTTCTTTCATGAGGGCATATGACGGAAGTCACGGCTGAAAGGGGATTGTTCAGAAAGAGCAGCTCTCCCGCCTGCCTGATTTCTCCGTTCAGAAACAGCTCCATGACCTTCGGCACGTCCGTTGATACGGGACAATGCGCGGAGCATTGAGCCTTTTTGCATTTCAGACACTTTGACGCTTCCTGTTTGATAGACGACATGGAATGATCCTCCCTTTCTGTGTCGCTCTATTTTCTTCATTATTATATAGCGACTATGTTCATTTTCATAGGGGGTGTGTGTTTAAAGATGGTTTTTTTTGAAAAACCTGATCCGGAACACCTTTCGATCCGTGCACGAATTTGCACTTGTGAAAAGGTTGAAACACATGTAAAATAGGGGCTGAGCCGGGGCGGAAAAACATGCAGGGAAGGAAGCAGGAGAAAAATGGCTGTAGCTTTAAACGTGATCGTTGCGGTTCTCGAAATCTTTTCGCTGGCAAAGGTGTTTCGGGCGCGCGGCTGGAAGACCTTTGGATTTTACACACAGATTTCGAACATCATCACGCTGGTGTCATGCGTGGCCTTCCTGATGGCCGGAAAGCAGGCAGCACCCCTTCGGTATCTGAGCACCTGTATGATGACGATGACCTTTCTGATTACCCTGTGCGTTCTGGCGCCCCTGGGTGGCGGGTTCAAAACGCTGATGTTTTCCGGGAACGGACTGTATCACCACACGATCTGCCCGATCCTGTCCATCCTGTCCTATGTGCTGTGGGAAAGTCATGTATCCCGCTGGTATCTTCCGGTGATTGTCACCTTCGTTTATGGAATAACGATGTTGATTTTGAACGGGAAGGGAATCTTTGACGGGCCGTATCCCTTTTTCAGGGTGAATTACCAGAGCAAGCTGGCCACAGTTCTGTGGACGGTGGGATTGATGGCTCTCATCTTTGGCATTAGCATGGGTATCAGTGCGGTGGCGCGCTGAGAGATTTTTCAGGGATTTGAGGTGAATATGTATGATGAAAGTAGCATTCTACGACACAAAGGCGTATGACAGACCTCCCTTTGAACAATACGGCATCCCGTATGACCGGCCGATGATAAAGGCACTTGACTGAACCCTGAAACCTGGGGTATCCTACAGATGATGAATTTGTCTCAGGCTGCGTGGTGAAATCCCATTTGACGATGCATTTATTTCAGTTATGGAGAAAGGAATTTGATGATGAAAAAGAGATTTGGGGCTTTCCTGCTGATTCTGTCACTGCTTCTGGCAGCGATCCATGCCGGCGCGGAAGAACCGATTGTTGTCAATCCCGATTCAGATCCGGGAACCGCCGAGGACACAGCCGCCATGGTGGACGCTGTTCTGATGGCATATATGGATAATGAAGAAATCCAGTCAATTTTCGCGGATGAAATCACGGTGGAGACAGGGGTGGCTGTGATCGAGTCGTCTGAGGTCGAGCCTCAGACAGTCTATACCCTGTCGCATGATGGGATGAAACTGCGCTTCCTGATGGAAACAGTGGGGGAACCGGATGAATCCGGACGATATCCCCTTTATATTACGCTCCATGGCGGCGGAGGCGGCTCAGAGGAAAGCAACAACGCCCAGTGGCTTGACATGTTTTATTATTACAGGATCAGCGTGGAAAACGGGATCTATATTTCTGTCCGTGGTATAACGGATACCTGGGACCTGCATTTCCAGGATGAAACCTATCCGCTGCTGGACGCCCTGATTACGAACATGACTGTGATGAAGCATGCCGATCCGAACCGTGTTTACCTGTTGGGCTTTTCCGCCGGGGGAGACGGAGTGTATCAGCTGGCCCCGCGGCTTGCGGATCGCTTTGCGGCAGTGAACATGTCTTCCGGGCACCCGAACGGGGTCAGCCTGGTGAATGTGGCCAACTGCCCGATCTGCCTGCAGGCGGGGATCCGGGATTACTATTCTGAAAGCGCCAAGAGATCCGTGCGTTGCGCGGAGTTTGAGAAAACGCTGGAAGATTACCGGGACGGGTTTGGTTTCGGATATGAACACCAGGTGTGGATCCATGTGCCGGAAGGCCACAATTATGTCGACTTTGCGGATAAAGACAGTGTGGTGCTGGCTGATCCGGAAGCCTTCGCGGAAATCGGAGAAGCGGAAGATACACTACCTGCTATGATGCAGGTTTTGCAGGAAAATATGGAGAGCGACACCGTTGTCCAGCTGTCATACTTCCCCTCGGGGGAATATGAAGAGTTTGACGAGGCTGTCACCGGCCTGGTCAGCGACGTATTCGGCCTGGAACTGACATTTGCGAACACGAACGCGGTCCGCTGGGTTTCCGAGCATGTGAGGAATCCTGTCCCGTCGGAAGTAGTCTGGGACCTGGGAACCCGTGCTGTCGAAAGAGAAATTACTTCCTGGTACTGGCTGGAGGCGGACCCCCAGGTGAACGAGGGAATGATCCGGGCATCTTTTGACCACGACAGCAATACGTATTTTGTTGCGCCGAACGAGGACGTTAACGGCGATTTTGCCATTCGCTTTCTGGCCGGTATGGTGGATACCGGCCGTCCGGTCACTGTCATTACCCCCGATGGGGAATATGTCCTGCAGGTAAATCCTTCTATAGACCAGGCCGCCGAATCCTTCCTGGAGCGGATGGATCCGAATATGGTCTGCGTGGGGAAAATACGGTACAGCGAATTAAAGTAA
>CADBLV010000212.1 GCA_902795555.1 uncultured Eubacteriales bacterium
AAGAGCGACATCGCCCTGAGCATGGGCATGGTCGGCGCGCTGAGTATCGTGCGGTTCCGAACCGCGGTGAAGGATCCGATGGACACCGCCTACATGTTCTGGGCCCTCACAATGGGCATCCTGCTTGGGGCTGAGCTGTATGTTCACGCGCTGGCGGTGGTGCTGGGAATCAGTCTGATTCTGATGATCATGACCTTTGTGAAGTTCCGCAATCCCAATGCCTATCTGCTGGTGGTGCATTACGACGATTATGCGGAACAGGATATTACGCAGCTGCTGCGCAGAACGGTCAAGCAGCGGAAACTCCGCAGCAAAACGGTCACCCGCAGCGGCGCGGAAATGACCGTAGAGGTGCGGCTGGACAGCAAACAGGATCTGGTCAGCGCGGTGCTGAACATCGAAGGTGTTCACGATGCGACGCTCGTCGCCTGTCAGACCGAGGCGGGCGCGTAAGCACCGAAAAAAGGGATTAAACCGATTCGGACAGACGGCCCGGAAACCGCGGGCCGGAAATGAACCGGCGGAAGGGAGGTGAGCAGCCATGGGCATGGGAACCCTGCCCCTGCGGCACGAGCTGAAGTTTTTCATCAACGAGATGCAGTATTTCGTGCTCAGCGGGGTGCTGGATTCGGTGCTGCAGCGGGATCCCAACGGCGATGAGTATAACGAATATCATATCCGGTCGCTGTATTTCGATACGATTTACAACACGGCCCTGTATGACAAGCTCAACGGCGTCCAGAATCGGGATAAATACCGCATCCGGATCTATAATTTCAGCGACCGGGTGATTAAGCTGGAATGTAAAACCAAGGTGGGCAGCCTGATTTCCAAGCGCAGCCTGACGATTCCGAAGCTGCTCTGCGAACAGCTGATGAGCGGAGATCCGACCGGGCTGGAAACGACGCGAAGCGGCCTGCTGAACGATGTGTTCCGGGAAATGACGGTCAATCTGCTACGTCCGGTGGTTCTGGTGGATTATGTCCGCGAAGCCTATCTGCATCCGGCTGAGGAGGTTCGGATCACTTTCGACAAACAGCTGCGAAGCGGCCTGCTCAGCACAGATCTTTTCAATCCCTATGTGCCCACGGTTTCGCCCTTTGATGAGAATGTGATCATTCTGGAAGTGAAATACAACCGGGTTCTCCCGCCGTATATCCGCGATCTGCTGTGTACCTATTGCGAGAGCGCCCAGCAAAGCGCCATCAGCAAATACACCTGGTGCAGGCGGTTTGAAGACCTGGAGGCCTGAGCATCGAAAAGGACAGGATCGAAAAAGCCTGAATCTTTATAATGGTGAACCGGAAAACCCCAAAGGAGGAAAGCATCATGGAAAACACCCCCCTGATTCCCAAATGGCATCGGGAGCTGGAGCTGTTCAGCGGCATCAAGCCCCTGTTGATTCTGGAAGGAAACGTGATGGATCAGTATCGTTATCCGGTGGATGGCTCCGTGGGCCAGAATACGGTTCTGCCCCTGAGCGGCTATCTGCACACCTATTTCCGGGACAGCGGATATGATCAGATCGTTTTCTACAGCAATCTGGTCGGATTTGTGAGCCCTTATGAGCCGGACATGCTGGAGCGATATGCGGCGCTGACGCAGACGGAGATCAAAAACGGCGCCATTCCCTCCGAATTCAAAGGGAACGACGCCAACACGGCGCCCAATGTCATCCGCAGAGCCCTTGGACAGCAGGAGGCGGCCACCGTGACCGTGCTGGAGATGGCTAGCCATTATATCACCACCCCCGAGCGGATGGATCAGCAGGATGTGAACAGCTTCAACATTCTGCTGCAGAGTGTGCTGAGCGCCAGCACTGTGCGCACCATGCAGGGGAAAAAGCAGAACCTGCTGATTCTGCTGGTGAACAAGCTGAACGATCTGCCGGCCTGGTTCTATCTGAACAACCCGGTCTGTAAGGTGCTCACCCTGGAAGCCCCGGACCGGGAGGAACGGAAGCTGATTCTGGAAGGAAAGAGCTTTGCCACCTTCTTCTCCGGTGCGGTCTATCGGAAGGACATGCCCTATTACGAGGCCCATCCGGACGAGCTGGAGCGGATCAAGGAGAAGTTTGTCGGGTTGACGGAGGGCATGACCTTCACCGAGCTGGATGAGATGCGTCATCTGTGCAAAAGCGAGGAAACGCCGATCCGGGATTTCTGCAAGATTGTGGATCTCTATAAATACGGCATCAAGGAAAACCCCTGGGGCACCCTGAACGTTCGCAGCCTGAAAACGGCGAAGGAGGATTTCGAAAAGCGGATCAAGGGTCAGTCCACTGCTCTGGAGCGGACCCTGGACGTGGTCAAGCGGGCGGTCACCGGCATGAACGGGCTGAACAGCTCCAACGCCGGAAAGCCCAAGGGTGTGCTGTTTTACGCCGGCCCGACAGGCGTCGGTAAGACCGAATGTGCCAAGGCACTGGCGGAAAAGCTCTTCGGAGATGAAAGCGCCTGCATCCGTTTCGACATGAGCGAATACGGACAGAGCCACAGCGATCAGAAGCTGATGGGTGCGCCTCCCGGATATGTGGGATATGAGGCGGGGGGCCAACTGACCAATGCGGTTAAGAAAAACCCGTTCTGCATCCTGCTCTTTGACGAAATCGAAAAGGCCCACACTTCCATCCTGGATAAATTCCTGCAGATTTTGGAGGATGGCCGGATGACGGACGGGCAGGGGAACACCGTTTATTTCTCCGAATGTATTATCATCTTCACCTCCAACTTGGGCATCTATGTCCAGGATGCCCTGGGAAACCGGGAAGCGAACGTCACCATGGATATGCCCTATCCGGAGGTGCAGACGCGGGTGCGGAGCGCTATCGAGGATTACTTTAAGCTGGAACTGGGCCGGCCGGAAATTCTGAACCGGATCGGAGAGAACATTGTCGTGTTCGACTATATCCGTCAGGACGCGGCGAAGCAGATTCTGAAAAGCCAGGTCGACAAGATTATCGCCCGGATGCGGGAGACAAAAAACATCCGGATCCGCATCGAGGATCATGCCTATGCGGCCCTGGAGGAAGCGGCTACCTTTGATCTGAGCAACGGCGGCCGGGGCATTGGAAACCAGGTGGAAAGCCTGATGATCAACCCGCTCAGCCGGTGGCTCTTCGATCATGAGATTATCGAAAACGCGGATCTGGTGATTGAAACCTTTGAAACCGCGGCAAACCCGCCGGCGCTTCGCTGCCGGGTGGAAGAAGACCAGGAAGGAGGGAATGAGTGATGGACGGAAAACAGACGCCGCCGCTGGACAGCAGTGATTTTGCCAGACAGCTGAGAAAGATTGCCTCCGACTTATGGGGAAAGGGCGGAAGCATCCCGGAGCCGACGAATGCGGGACAGGAGAAAAGCGACACGCCGCGAACGACTCCCGGACAGGGAAAAGCGGCGGTTCCGAAGCCGAAGAAACCGGAATTGACCATTCATAACCTGTGGAAAACCGCGGACGAAACCATCGACTGGACGGACGCGCTGGCTCACACGAATGCCTCCGACGGGCTGACCTCGCCCGTTCTCTGGCGCTTTTATCACGAGAAGGCGGAGGCTGTGCTGGCAGGAAACATCAAAGCCTATGCGGATGTCCTTTCCAAAGCGAACCCCCTGGGTGAAATGACGCGCTTTGCGGATCAGATCACCATGAAACCGGTCAGTGCCGACCGGGTGGAGGTCCGATATCAAACCCGGGAGAATCTGATGGCGGAAAAGGAAATCTATACCGCCGCGGTCTGCCTCCGGATGGCCCGTGATCTTTTCGCCTGCCTGCCGGTGAACGAGGTGAATATTACCGCCCTGGCCGGAGAAACACCGGTCATGACCGTCACCTATCGGCGGGATCAGCTGTACAAACGGAATTTCAGCTTTCTTAATCCCATCACCTTCGCAAAGGAATGCGGGGCGCAGTGGCCGGAAGCGGACTGATCATGAAAGGACAAACAAGAAAGGTCAAAGCGAAATGTGCTTTGACCTTCTTTTTTTCGGACGTTTCCGGAACGTTCGCCTGCACAGTCACCCTGCTTCGATCCTCTCGTCGGGATTACGAAGCAAGATGTCGGATGAATTCCGTGGACAACTCCTGTTTCGACAGGCGGAGTTACGGAACAAGCTGTCGGATGAATTCCGCGGACAGCTCCTGTTCCGGCCGGAAGGCAGCCGACTGCATATATCTGTAAATCGCATATTGCAGGGCCCGGGCTTCCGGATGCTCCTGCAGCTCGTGCAGCCCCATCGAGGACACCAGAATCCGTCCCTTGCCGCATCGGGCCTCAAACAGCTGGCTCAGGGGGCGGAGGAAGGCGTAGGAGTCCATCACTTCCACGATGGACCGGATGCGCCGGGGAAGAAGGAAGGCCCGCTGACAGGCCATGGGCCGCCATTGCCAGTCCGTGTGGAAATCCGTCGGGAAACGCTGAAACATCGGATGTTCCGCGTCGATCAGCTGACCCATGGTGCCGGATTGCTGCGGGAAGGTGCACACGGACCAGAAATCAGTTGAAAAATGAGACGGAACTGAATGAGGAAGAGCCTCCTCCGTGCTGTCCGGCGCCAGATAGACCCGGCCGCCGGATGACAGGATCTCCATGGCCTTTTCATCCAGACGACGGCATTCATAGATCGTCCGGGGGCATTCCGGCTCCACCCGGGGATAGACCCAGAGATCATAACGGTTCCGATGATCTCCGAATTCCAGCTCCAGGGTTTGCTTTTCGGGCTTCTTCGTGTTTGCGGTGATCCGGAAGGGCTTCAGAGAAGTCAGGCTTCCGTGGGGAACAGATATGATGTTGCGGGTGTGGATACTCGCTGGGCCGGAAAAAGGCTTCAGGTAGACGCGCGGGATGCCGCGCAGATCTTCTTTTCCGTAATTGGCCATCAGGAACGTAATCGGGATCGCATCTCCGTCGTTCCAGGTAAATCGGGGAATCAGCGCCAGGGGCAGCACATCCCGGAAGAAGGCTTCGAAGCGTTCCGGTTTCGCAAAGTCATAGGGCTTCGGCTGCAGATGGGTGTTCATCATGCCGATCAGCGCCGTGCCCTGCCCCGGGAAGTCCTGCAGCCCCAGCAGGGAGATGCCGCTGTATCCTTCGGTAGCCATGGCGGCTTCAATTTCCGCGCGATAGCAGCGGAGCGCCAGTTCTCCCGTGGCTTCCACCCGCCTTTGCCAATCGTCGGCCAGACCTTTTTCCTTCACCTTTTTCCGGATATGCCTGAAGTTTTCCGGGGCAGTAACGCCTCTGAACAGACGAATCTCCTGGAAATCAGGCAGGGTCTCATATTGTCCGACCTCGAAGGAAAACAGAGGCTGTGACCCTCCGGCGGAGGAGGATGACTCGGAAGTCCGGGACGCGGTGCTTCTCTGAACAAAATCTGCCGCGGAATCATAGGTGGCGGTCACGTCGGCCTCGGGATCGTTCAGCCATCCGGAAGGACCTGCGTGGGTTGCCCGCATTTCCTCGTGTTTGCAGGTGGAGGAGGTATAGAAGTCACTGTGAGGATCGGCGCCTCTCTGACCGTAACAGAAGTTGGAGCCGTTGGCATACAGCCGGGTGGGATCCCATTTTCGGCACAGATCCAGAAGCTGTTCTGCAAACCGGGTTCCGGACTCATGGGTGTGCAGTTCGTTTCCGAAAGTCAGCATCACAAAGGACGGATGATTGGCGAGCATACGCAGAATGCGCTGCGCTTCCGCCTGATAGAAGGCCCGGGATTCCTCGCTGCCGAAAGCGTCGTGCGGATCCCAGTGGGGGAGCTCCGGCTGCATCAGCATTCCCAGCTCGTCCGCCGCCGCAAAAGCGGCCTCGGGTGGGCAATGGCTGTGAAAGCGCATGCAGTTGACGCCGTAGGCCCGATACTTTCGCAGAATCTTCTTCCATTCGGGAACCGTCATCGGGCAATATCCTGTTTCCGGAAACACCGCGCAGTTCGCTTCCCCCCGCAGGAAGAAACGCCGGCCGTTCAGCGTCAGCGCGCCTTCGGACGCTCGGAAATCGCGAAGCCCGAAGCGGACATCGGCTTCCGCGTCGCCCGTCAGATGCATTTCATACAGGGTTCCCTTGCCCAGATCCCATCGACCGGCCCGTGAGGAAACCGGCAGGTTTTCAAATCGGATTTCGTTGCTTCCCTGTTTCAGGGAAACGGTCTGTGCGGAAAGAGGTGTTTTGCACAGGGCCGGGGAGGAAAGACGGAATTCGGCCGCCCGGGGAGTGGAAGCTTCGATCCGGGCGATCACAGTGAGGAAATCTCCCTTCGGATAAACGCACAGGGAGGAGCAGAAGCAATCTCCCATCGCGCCGATGTACACATCCCCCAGAAGACCGTTCCAGTTGGTCTGTGTCTCGTCGGAAGCCGCGGAGGAATAGACGATGGCATCCCGGGGCCATCCGGGCATGCTGTTGTCCGACAGGAAGGTGAATTCATCTTCCCCGGTAATCAGCCCGGTGATTTCAAATCGCCAGGGGGCGGAGATCCCGCCTTCCTCCAGAATCGGTGCTTCCTTTCCGTTGACCGTCAGCCGCAGATGCCTGGCCCGTTCGACATGCACCAGGTATCGCATCCCGGAAACCGGCTGCCAGGAAACGGTCCGTGTGATCCGCGCCATGCCTTCATAGGATACCTTTCTGGTCAGACGCGTGACGATGGGGTCGCCGTCCCGGTAAAACCCGATTCGGCGCACCTCGTCGATCTGCCATTGCTTTTTCGGGTCGTCGGGAAATCCGATTCCCGCCTCGTCCAGGGTGCCGGGAATCCGCATCTCTCCGCTCATCCCGGGGATTTTACACCGCCATATGCCTGACAGGTCTGTTTTCTGCATCTCTTTCATCCTGCTTTCTCATTATTTTGATGATTCTGGTTTTTCTCCCGCTTACGCGAATCGCGGACGAAATATATCTCCTGTTTGCTCTGATTATACCGGAAAGGATGGCAATTTGGCAAGCATCCTCCCGATGATTCACCTTCATGATAGTACATGTCAATCCTCCAAATTTGTCATTTTTCGTGTGAAACCGCGCCTGGTTCCACACGAATCGTGTGAAACCGAAGCAGCTCGCAAAGCCTTGTTTTTTCAACGCTTTCTGCATTCGTCCTTTTCCTCCTCTCTGCGTCGTGTGAAACCGTCGAATCCCGAAAAACATAGATAAATCAAGGTTTCCCGGCGATTTCTCTGATCGTGTGAAACCAGATTCGCGTGAAACTGACTTTTCCGGTGAATTCACTGCTTTTCTGTTCTCGCTCCTGCTTTGTGGATCGCGACCGAAAGCTGCTCCGTATAAACCGTTTGAGTGTAACCAGCCCCCCGGTTACACTCAAATTGAGTGTAACCGAAGGCACCCCGCAAAGCCTTGTTTTCCAACGCTCCCGGCGTTTCCATGTCCGGACAGTTTTTCTTGAGTGTAACCGCCTCCTCCCCGCAAAGCCTTATATTTCAACGCTTCCGGCGTTTTCAAAGTTTTAGTGCAACTTTTTTTGAGTGTAACCGCCCTTTTTCGCCTCCGCCGGGAAAGGGGACGTAAAGGAAACCCCGCGGGTGCAGTGCCCACGGAGCCTTTCCGGATTTTCCACGCTATCATTATACACGGGAACGGCGTATAAATCATCCCGCGATTTGGACAATCATCATTTCCCATACAGCAAAGTGGTCAGGTTCTCCAGTGCCCGGTTCTTTACAGGCAATACTCATAACATCAACCTCCGTAAATCATTCGATCTTTTTTCACGCAGCCATCACCGCCTCAGTTCCGGATTGCTGTGATAGTATGCTTCCTTATCCTGATACATCCGCTCGTCTGCTTTCTTCAGAGCATCCCTGATCTCCCTGGAATCCTGAATCACACAGCATCCTACCGCGAAACTGACATTCGGGAAGCTGGAAGCCAGCCGTTTAATTTCCTCACATTTCTGATTGAGTTCTTCTTCCTCCCGGCCGCGGGTCAGAATCATAAACTCATCGCCGCCCGCCCGGTAAATCTCG